>NZ_MEFH01000056.1:0-194064 GCF_001725095.1 Sphingopyxis sp. SCN 67-31
ATCAAAACCAGTCGGCCGACTAAATCCCCGGGATGAAGGGGTCCTTTTTGCACGCCGATCACCCCACGAAGGGGGTGCCTATTGCACGCTGATCCTCAAGTTCTTCTTATCGCGCGTATAGCGCAGGCCCGCTGTGAGCTTTAATTCCGAGCTGATATCATAATACGCCTCACCGAATAACGCCCAGCTTTCCAGCTTGTAGGGATTAGATGATCGGAAATAATTGTGTCCCTCGCCATCGATGCTTTCAACAGAATTAGGATCAATGTAGGGGCAAAACTTGGCCTCTTCAATGGGTATTTCTGCACCTTTAACATTTCCGAACGCCACCCTATTACAGTGCGTCATAGTTCCCGTTTCATTAAACGGCCCTATCATAGCAAGAGCCGTTAGGGCATTGCTCATGACATAATAGTCGTCCTGAGTTTTGAATTTCGTGTAATTACCACCTATGCTGAAATTGAATGGACCAGAGAAATCGGATTGCAGGCGCACCTCTTGAGCGAACTGTTTTGAATAGGCCGAAGAGATATCGAAGGTCGCAAGTGTGTCGGAGCAACCGATCTGGGGATCGCAGAAAACTCCACCGGGCATCATGCCCTGATAGGGGCTTGGATTGCCGTTAAAATCCACCCAGCTGGATGAATCATTGAAGATCGGCAGAGTGTTGAAGCGATTATAATCCTGAAAGCTATAAACCTTGTCCCAATTGAAGGCTGTCTGCGATGACAGCGTCAGGGCATCAGACAGGTCGACGTCCAGGTTAAGCGCAAGAATATCCGACTTGGCGCGATAGATCGGATCGCGGACCGATGCTATTTCTCGCAGATCGCGCGATTGCATCATCCCTCCATAGGGATCCGCATTGGGGTCAATGATACTTGCCTTATCACTAACAGAGGGTCTGCCCCCGGTAGGAAAATAGCGACCGCCAAATGTAAAATCGGCAAAGGCCAAGCCATTGACATAGGCGAGCGCCAGCCCATTGGGCGTACCAAAGGCCGCGTCGTCATAGAGGCTTCCCGCTTTGCAGCCGGTGCTGAACATCGCCGCCCGTAACCCTTGGTAGTTGGCATAGATGGCGCTCGGGTTAGCTTCGCGCGTGGGCGTCGACCCAATCATGTCCGGGCTGTCATCGTGATGGCAAAGCTGCTTGCCAGTACGCGAGCGGTTGTCGTTCTCATGGAAGCGTTCCCAGATGAAATTGCCACGCAACCATTCGTTCTCGAAGCCTAATGTCGCCCGCAAGGAATAAAGATCGCGTCCATTGATGCGGTTCTTCGTCACCGAATTATAGTCATAGCCGTCGCGGTCGGTCATCGACCCGGCGACGCGCAGCCCGAAGGCATCAGGTACGATCGGAATGTTGAGCATCCCGACCATGCGGCGACTGTTGTAATTGCCGACCTCGCCCTTGATGCTGCCCTCGAATTTTCCCAGCTTCGGCTTGGCGGTGATTAGGTTGATGACGCCGCCCGTGGCATTGCGGCCGTAAAGTGTGCCCTGCGGCCCGCGCAGTACCTCCAGCCGCTCCATGTCGAAGAATTCCTGCTCGAAGAAGCGGTTCTTAATCATGCCTACATTGTTGAAGCTGACCGCGACGCCGGGATCACTGGTGGCGGAAATCGCCTTGGTTCCGATGCCGCGGATCGAAACGTTGTAGCCCGAAAAGTTCGATTTGCTGAACGTCAAATTCGGCACAGCGCGCATGATGTCGGCGCCGCTCTCGATCTTCTGCTCTTCCAGATTCTTCTGCGACAGCGCGGTCATCGCGATCGGCACGTCCTGAATGGACTCGACGCGCTTCTGAGCGGTGACGACGATTTCGTTGCCGGCGTAGCCTGCGTCATCGGCGGCCGAATTGTCAGCCACGGCCCGCGTCACCACATAGACCCCTTCGGCGTTGCGGTGGGCAGCCATGCCGCTGCCACGCAGCAGCGCAGACAGGGCCGCGTCGGCGGTGTAGCTGCCTTTCAATGCCGGGCTGCGCTTGCCGCGAAGCGCGTCGCCATCGAAAATCACCTGCACACCGCTTTCCTGCGCAAAGGCGCGAAGCGCGGCTGCCAAATCCTGCGCCGGAATGTTGAAGCTGGTGGCCTGCTGCGCAAGAACAGGCGTCGGCGCGACGCAAGCGACGATCGCGGCGGTGGCAAGCCCGGACAGCAGATGCGGCCTGAAAGACATAGATCACTCCCCCATTTGTTACCGGGGGAATCCCTTTATGCCTCCCCCTATAGTAGATGACGGATGACCCTCGAATCTGCGCCCCATTATTTTTCGGACGCCGGAATCTTCTTTGAAAAGAGACGGATTTCCGAGCCTTCCGTGCGCGCGCCGATCGGGAAGATTTCGGACACTCCGCTGATGAAGCCGCGCGTGTCGCCCGCGTCGAACACGCCATTGACGCGATAGGAAGCCGCCGCCACGTCGCCCACGACCATCGGCGTGTCGGCATATCGGTTCATGCGCTCGACCGCGCGGGCCAGCGGCTCGTCGATGAAGGTCAGGCGACCGCCTTCCCATGACAGGGATTTGGCGGTGTCGGCGGCAACGATGCTCGCCGCGCCCGTCGAAAGGTTGGCGACCAATTCTTGACCCGGATTAAGTTGCGCCTCTTTGCCGCCGCGGTCGCCGATGCGGACGGGGGACGGCTCCTTGCCAGGCGTGTCCGCCAGAATGGCGACATGCCCCTCGTAAAGCAGGACACGCATCTGGTCGCGCAGCAGCTCGACGCTAAACGCTGTGCCGGTCGCTACCACCGTCCTGTTTGCGGCCGTCACCGTGAACGGACGCAACGGGTCTTTCGCAACGTCGAATTTCGCGCGCCCGCGTTCGAGGACGAGCGTTCGCTTGTCGCCCGAATAGTCGATGCTGACCCGGCTGGACGCATCGAGCGAGACGCGCGAACCGTCCGCCAGCCGAACGACGCGCCGCTCGCCTACGCCCGTCGCATAAACATCGGGACCGCTGGCGAGATACCATAAGCCGCTGCCGATCATCAGCATCAGCATCGCCGCCATAGCGAAGACTCGCCCCCACCGACGATGCCACCAGCCGAATTGCAGGCCGCGCGCTTTCTCCATCGTCGTCAGCGCCTTCGCGCGGAGCGACAGGAAGCCCGGCATTTCGGCAATGGCATCGGTGCCTTTCCAGACCGTCACCATTTCGTCGAAGGCCTCGCGGTGGCGCGTGTCGGCACGGAGCCACGCGTCGAACTCGGACTGTTCAGCCGGGGTCAGCGCGCGCTCGGCCATGCGCCAGCACCATTCGGCCGCCTGCTCCTCATAGTCGGGTGCGCTATCGTTCGCCGGGCGCATCAGCTTCGCCCTCCGATACGGCGGGCAAGGAACACCATGGCGCGCGAAATATGCTTTTCGACCGTCCGCACGTTGAAGCCGAAGTTGTCGGCGATCACCTGCTTGGCGATATTCTCGACGCGGTAGAGGATGAAAATCTGCTGGGTCGGTTCGGGTAGCGCCTGAACGGCGGCCCAAAGCGCCCCGATCGTCTCGCGCGCGGCGGCGATCCGGTGCGGGTCGAGCGGGTCAATGCCCTGTTCCTCGTCCAGCCGCATCGCCTGATGCGCGGCGAAGCGGGAGCGATTGCTGCGCTGATGGTCGCGGAGCAAGTTCGTCGCGATGCGGAAAATGAACGCTTCGGTCGAATCGACATGATCGGTGCGTGTTTGGGCGAGACGGGCGAATACCTCCTGCGTCATGTCCTCGGCCTCTGCATGACTCGAAACTCTCCGCAAGAAAAACGCAACAAGGGCTGGCCGGAACTTCCGGCTCAATCGTTCAAGGTCGGAGGCTGGCTCCGTGACCATGCGCTATTCATCCTCTCCGAAAACTATGACGTGTCAGGAGCGATTTTGCGCCCCACTATTTTCGGGAAGGGCGATTTTGATCGAAAGCGGTGGCGACGGGGCTGCGATGCTACGCATCGAGCTAACATTTCAGATACACACCTCACGCACGGGTGCATGGCGGTTTTCTGCCACTTTTCGAGGGTGCGATTAGACAGCGCATGGCCGTGCCGATCATCAAAACCGCGTATTTCCGCCACTTTTCGAGACTGCTATCCGCATCCTCATCTTGTCGGCATGGCAGACATTCATGCCCGCAGAAAAAGCCGCCCTTTATCCGGCTTTCTTGCCGGGAAGCGGCACCACATTGCCCGCGCCAGCCGTCCCGCTCGCGCAATAGCGCCCCCATGCGGTCATCAGCTTCACGCGAGCGCCCGGCTGGTCGGCGGTGCCGAGATAGGTCGTGCGTCGATAGGCAGCCTGCACGGCGTCCGGGGTCTTGTGGGCCAGCGCGGCCTCGACCACGGCATCGGCAAAGCCCTCGTTCGCGGCCCAGTCGGTGAAGGCCGAACGGAAGCCGTGGACGTGGTATGGTTCGCTCATGTCGCGTAGGACTTTGAGCAGCGTCATATCCGACATCGGCTTGCCGCCTACGCCGGGGAATACGACGTCGGCTTCCGCCATCCTGAACGCCGCCGCCTTCGCCAGCACCGCCAGAGCCGCGTCAGAGAGCGGAACCATGTGCGCCTTGTTCCGCTTCATATGGTCGGCGGGAATGGTCCATAGGCGGCTCTCAAGGTCAAATTCGGCCCATGTCGCCAAGCGGACTTCCTGCGAACGGACGCTGGACAGGATGAGCAGTTCCAGCGCCAGCCGCCCGAACGAGGGCTTGCGCTGCAACGCCACCATGAAGGCAGGCACGGCGACATAGGGCATGGCCTTACGGTTCGCGCGTTCCTTCACCTGCCGGGGCAGGCCGCGCCCGGCTTTCAAGCTCCCGTTGCCCGATGGGGCTTCGGCAGAGCGCCAGCCCTTGGCATGGGCGTAATCGAGGACCGCGCAAATCCGATTGCGGACTTGGCGCGCCGTTTCGGGAATGTCCTGCCAGATCGGCGACAGCGCGGCGATGATGTCGGGCGAGGTGATGCCGCCGGTCGGAATATCGCCCAGCTTCGCGAAGGCGTGGTTTTCCAGACTGGCGAGCCACTGGCGGGCATAGACAGCGCTTTTCCAGCCCGCCTTGTTCTCGGCATGATACTGCTTAGCCGCTTCGCGAAACGTCACCTTCGCGGCGGCTTCGTCCTTTTTCTCGGCCAAGACGTCGCGCCGTTCGACCTTGACCGCCTTACGCAGCGCGCCGGCCTTCTCGCGGGCTTCCGCCAGCGTCAGCAGCTTGGCGCTGCCCAGCCCCATGTCCTGTCGCTTTCCGTCGCGCTGCAAGCGCAGGAGCCAGTAGGCCCCGCCGTGCTTGTCCACCTTCAAGAACAGCCCGTCTCCATCCTGATAAGTACCGGGACTAGTCAGGGCCGCCTTGACCGCTATCGCTGTGAGTTTACCCATCGGATTCTCTCCCCACACTTTGAGGCGTCAAATGTGGGAGCACGCCGATCTCTCCCCACATTTCTCCCCACACTACGCTTCGGCTGCACACGGACGGCAGCGGATGCGAGCGGAAAGCCGCAGGCATAATAAGCTAGGTTTTCTGGGATTTCTAGGGACTTCTACGGAAGTCCCCGGAACGAAAAATGGTGGACAGGGTGGGATTCGAACCCACGGTGAGCTTGCACCCACGGCGGTTTTCAAGACCGCTGCCTTAAACCACTCGGCCACCTGTCCTTTGCGGACGCCATAGCGTGCGGATGACACGCGGCAAGCGAAACATCCCGCCACGGCCCGGCGCGGCTTTGACTCGGGTCGTCGCAGCATCGCGCGTTCAAGGCTGGTGCATCGGCGTCATTCCTTGCCTATGGGTAAGCGATGACACGCAGCAAGCAATTCGGATTCGGGCGCCTTTTCCGTTCTTCGGCCACGATATTGTCGGCTTGGCTGCTGGCCGCTTCGGCGCCGGTGCAGGCCCAGGCGAGCGGCGACGCGGGGTTCGATACCTATGTCCAGTCGCTGTGGCCCAAGGCGCAGGCGCGCGGCGTATCGCGAACGACTTTCGACAGCGTGACGGCGGGGCTGCGCTACAATGCGCGGGTGGTGGCGCTCGACCGCGACAATCTGGGCAGTCCGCCGACACCCGACACGCCGATTCCGGCCTTCGCTCCGTACAAGGCCAAGCATGTCGACGCCGCGCGGATCAACGGCGGGCGACGCGTCCACGACCGGCTGCTGCCGCTGCTGTCGCGCATCGAGCAGCGCACGGGTGTTCCGACGAGCATCATGATCGCGATCTTCGGCCACGAAACCGCCTATGGCGCGGTGACAGGCAATTTCGATCTGCCCGAAGCGCTTGCGACGCTCGCCTATGAGGGGCGGCGGCGCAGCCTGTTCGAGCCCGAGTTCCTCGCGACGCTGGAAATGGTCGAGAAGGGCGTGCCACGCAGCGTGCTGAAAGGAAGCTGGGCCGGCGCCTTCGGCTATCCGCAATTCCTGCCCTCGGTCTATCTGCAGGTCGCCGAGGACGGCGACGGCGACGGCGTCGCGCGCATCTGGTCGAGCGAAGCCGACGCGATCGAATCGATCGGCGCCTATCTGCGCCGCGCCGGCTGGCGGCAGGGCGAGCCGTGGGGCGTCGCGGTGCGCGTTCCGGACGGCTTCGACCGCGTCCGCTTCGCGACGCGCCTCCAGCCGACGCGCTGTCCGCGGGTGTTCGCGCGCTACAGCCGCTGGCGCAGCATGGCCGAATGGCGCGCCGACGGTTTCCAGCCGATCGGCGGCCGCTGGCCCGACGGCGCGATCCAGGCGACGCTGCTCGAGCCCGACGGCCCGGGCAAGACCGCCTATTTGCTGACCGGCAATTATCGTGCGATACTCGACTATAATTGCTCCAACTTTTATGCGCTGTCTGTGGGGTTGCTGGCCGATGAGATCGATCGTTAGGGGCGGGGTACTGGCCGGAGCGGCATTGCTGCTGTCGGCCTGTGGGGGTTTCGGCGGCGAGCGCGGCGGGTCCGCTCCGGGGCCTGCGCCCGCACCGGTGCCCGCGACCGCCGACGGCCCGGCGATGCTGGGCGAGCCCTATGCGATCGGCGGCGTCACCTACACCCCCGCCGATATCCCCGATTATGACGAGGTCGGCTACGCGGGCCTGTATGGCGATGAACGCGCCGGAAACCCCACCGCGAACGGCGAGACCTTCGACCCCGCCGCGATCAGCGCGGCGCACAAGACGCTGCCGCTGCCAAGCTATGTCGAGGTCACCGCGCTCGATACCGGACGCACGATCCTGGTGCGCATCAACGATCGCGGGCCGATGGCGAACGACCGGCTGATCGACCTGTCGCGCGGCGCGGCGCAGCAGCTCGGCCTGACCGACGGCGTGGCGGCGGTGCGCGTGCGGCGCACCAATCCGCCCGCCGCCGAAAGAGCGCAGCTTCGCGCGGGCAGGGCAGTGCCCGAGCGGCTGGCCACTCCCGATTCGCTGCTCGCCATTCTGCGCACCAAGCTGAAGGACGTGCCGAAACCCAAGCCCGCTGCCGTCGCGGCGCCGCAGCCGGCCGCCCCGATCGCGTCGGGCCACGCGAAGCCGGGCGACGACCGCTTCATCGTCGAGGGACCCGCTGCCGCGGCCGCGCCCAAGGCACCGGAAAAGCCCGCGGCGGCGCCGGCAGCGACCGGCGGCGGCTATGTCGTGCAGGTCGCGGCGTTCAGCACCGAAGCGCGCGCCGCCGCCGCGGCGAAGACGGTCGGCGGCACGGTAAGCCGGGCCGGCAAGCTGTGGCGCGTGCGGATCGGCCCCTTCGCCAGCGACGGCGAGGCGCAGGGCGCGCTGGGCAAGGCGAAGGCGAAGGGGTTCCGCGACGCCGTCGTTATACGCGACCGCTGAGACGCCTCGCATGATGTCGCAACGCTTCCCGATCGCGAAGGGCGGTGGCGCCGCGCTGGCCGCGACGCTGGCGCTGCTGCTGGCGCCGGCCGCGGCGCCCGCCGACGGCGGTCCGCCCGCGGCGCCGGTCAGCCGCCCGCTCTATGTGACGCAGGCGCCGATCGTGATGCTGAAGGACATGGATTCGGGCGCCATCCTGTTCGAGCGCGGCGCCGACAAGCGCTTTGCGCCGGCATCGATGGCCAAGGTGATGACCGCCTATGTCGTGCTCGACCTGATCGAGAGCGGCAAGCTGTCGCGCGACGCCGTCTTCACCGTCAGCGAGGCGACGTGGCGGAAATGGAACGGCGGCAACGGCGGATCGACGATGTTCCTGCGCGCGGGCGAGAAGGTTTCGGTCGACGAGCTGCTGAAGGGGCTGATCACCGTTTCGGGCAATGACGCCGCGGCGGCGCTGGCGGTCGGCATCGACGGCAGCGAGGAAGCTTTCGTCAAGCGAATGAATGTAGTGGCGGCCGGGATTGGCATGACGTCGAGCCGATTCGGAACCCCGAGCGGCTGGCCCGACGGCGGTATCACCAAGGTCAGCGCGGCCGACCTGATCACGCTGGCCGACCGGCTGATCCGCGACCATCCCAAGGGTTATGCGCGCTATTTCGCGATCCCCAAACTCCAGCATGGCAAGGCGCCCGACGGCACGCCGATCGTCCAGCCGAACCGCAACCCGATCCTCGGACGCTTTGCCGGTGCCGACGGGCTCAAGACCGGACACACAGCCGAAGCGGGCTATTGCTTTCTCGGCTCCGCGAAACGGGACGGCCGGCGGCTGATCATGGTCGTCGCCGGCATGGCCAGCGAAAAAGCGCGCCGCGACGAGGCCGAGCGGCTGATGAACTGGGGCTTCGGCGCGTGGGAAGGGCGCGAGATTGCCTCCGCCGGCGCGGCCGTCGGCCGTCTCGCCGTCGAGCGGGGGAGAGCCCCGGTGGTCGCCGCCGAAGCGGCGATCCCGGTGCGCATGACGGTGCCCAAAGGCTATCAGGGCGGATTTCGCGCGACGATGCGCGCCACGGCGCCGCTGACCGCGCCGGTCGCGCGCGGCGACCGGATCGCCGAGCTGGTCGTCGCGCCCGACGGCCTGCCGCCGCAAACCACCCCGCTGCTGGCCGCCGCCGACGTCGGCCGGGGCGGCTGGTGGGCGCGCATGCGCACCGGCTTCTATCGGCTGACCGGCTGGTGAGCGGGCGCTTCATCACGCTGGAAGGCGGGGAGGGGGTCGGCAAGTCGACCCAGATCCGCGCGCTGGCCGCCGCGCTCGCCGCGCGGGGACTCGAGGCGCTCGTCACGCGCGAGCCGGGGGGCAGCCCCGGCGCCGAGGCGATCCGCGCGCTGCTGATGGAGGGTGCCGACGACCGCTGGGACGCGCGCAGCGAGGCGCTGCTGTTCGCCGCCGCGCGCGCCGACCATGTCGCGCGCACGATCCGCCCGGCGCTCGCGCGCGGGGCGTGGGTGCTGTGCGACCGCTTCGTCGATTCGTCGCGCGCCTATCAGGGCGGCGGCGGCGGAATCACCGACGCCGATATCCTGATGCTCCACGGTTTCGGATCGCTGGGACTGTTGCCCGACCGGACCTTCCTGCTGACCGCGCGCGCCGAGGAGGTCGGGCGCCGCCTGGCGGTGCGCGATGCCGACGGCGCCGACCGCATGGGAAGCAAGCCGGATGATTATCAGGCGCGGCTCGTCCGCCGCTTCGCCGAAATGGCGGCCGCCGAGCCCGGCCGCTGGCGCGTGATCGACGCCGAGGCGCCGGCGGAGGCGGTCACCGCCGCGATCCTGACCAGCCTTGCGGACTGGCTGCCGTGATGATCGGGCATCAGGAGGCCGAGAAGGCCATCATCGACGCGTGGAGCGCCGGGTGCCTGCATCATGCGTGGCTGCTCGCCGGGCCGCAGGGCATCGGCAAGGCGGCCTTCGCGTCGCGCGTCGCGCGCTTCCTTGTCACCCACGATGCCGGTGGAGAGGGCGGGGCGATCGCGCTCGACGACCCCGGCGACGGCGCGGCGGGGCGGCTGGTCGAGGCGGGCAATCACCCCGAGATCGTCCGGCTGGAACGCCAGCCCAAGGAAAAGGGCAAGGACCTCGCGCGCAACATCACCATCGACCAGGTGCGCACGATGATCCGGCGTCTGTATCTGTCGCTGTCGCTCGGCCACTGGCGCGTGGTGATCATCGACGCGGTCGACGACCTCGAGACTGACGGCGCCAATGCGCTGCTCAAGACGCTGGAAGAGCCGCCGGCGCGGACGGTGTTCCTGCTGGTCAGTCATTCGCCGGGGCGCTTGCTGCCGACGATCCGGTCGCGGTGCCGGACCCTGCGTTTTCAACCGCTTGACCCTGACGTCATGACGGCGTGGCTGCACGAATTGCGCCCGATGCTCGACCGCGCAGAGGCGCGCGCGATCGTCGCGGCGTCGGGCGGGGTGCCGGGCAAGGCGCTGGCGTTGATCGACAGCGACGTCGCCGCAATGGAGAAGAAACTGCTCGCGATCGCAGCGGGCGGCGATCCCGACAACCGGCTGCGCGAGGCGCTGGCGCGCGAGGTCGGGGGGGCGAGCAATCGGGCGCGGCTGGAACTGGTGATCGACATCGTACCGGGTCTGCTCGCGCGGCTCGCCCGCGAACGCCCGGTGAGCGAGATCGCGCCGGTGCTCGCCGGTTGGGACCGCGTGCAGCGCACCGTCCGCGACGCGGTGCGCGGATCCTACGACGGGGCGATGGTCGGGTTCGAGATCGGCAATTGCCTGGCGGAACTGGCGCCGCGCGAGGGGTGAGGGGCCGGATTTGGGTATTGTCCGGTTAGACTTTGATGACTTTGGATTGACCTACTTTCGTCATTGCGAGCGGAGCGAAGCAATCCAGAGCGGTTACCGCACGCTCTGGATTGCCGCGCGGCTTCGCCGCTCGCAATGACGATTCCATTCTATGTCATCACACTCTAGAAACCGTTCCCCGGCGAAAGCCGGGGTCCATGCGGGACAGCGCTATAACATCTGGACCCCGACTTTCGTCGGGGAACGAACCTTAATTTGCCTGAAGACAGATATGCCGGTTTGTTTCAACACGACGATGATGAAAGGAGAGCTATCGATCCGCTTCAGCCTTTGTGACGGCCCGGCCCTTTCCCAACGGCGCCGCAGCCGCTAAGGCGCGCGCATGTCCGCAGAGAAAATCCCCTTCTACATCACCACCGCGATCAGCTATCCCAACGGTCGCCCGCATATCGGCCATGCCTATGAGGCGATCGCGACCGACGTCATGGCGCGGTTCCAGCGCGCGCAGGGGCGCGACGTGCGGATGGTCACCGGCACCGACGAGCATGGGCTGAAGATGTTCCAGACGGCGCGCGATCAGGGCCGCGCGACGATCGATCTCGCCGATGAAATGTCCGGTTATTTCCGCGAGATGTACGCCAAACTGAATATCGGCTACGATCATTTCATGCGCACGTCGGACCCTGCGCACCACCGGGCGTCGCAAGCGATCTGGCGCGCGATGGAGGCGAACGGCGACCTTTATCTCGACCGCTACGAGGGCTGGTATTCGGTTCGCGACGAGGCCTTCTACGACGAGGACGAACTGACCGAAGGGGAGGGAGACGTCCGCCTGTCGCCGCAGGGCACGCCGGTCGAGTGGACGGTCGAGGAAAGCTGGTTCTTCCGCCTGTCGGCCTATCAGGACCGATTGCTCGCGCTGTATCGCGATCATCCCGACTTCATCCGCCCCGAAAGCCGGCGCAACGAAGTGCTGCGCTTCGTCGAGGGCGGTCTAAAGGATCTGTCGGTCTCGCGCACCAGCTTCGACTGGGGGGTGCCGGTGCCGGATTCGCCGGGGCACGTCATGTATGTGTGGGTCGACGCGCTGACGACCTATCTGTCGGGGATCGGCTATCCCGACCGCGACGGCGAATTCGATCGCTTCTGGCCCGCCGACATTCACATGATCGGCAAGGATATCGTGCGTTTTCATACGGTTTACTGGCCGGCTTTCCTGATGAGCGCCGGCCTGCCGCTGCCGAAGCAGGTGTTCGGGCACGGCTTTCTGCTCAATCGCGGCGAGAAGATGTCGAAATCGCTCGGCAATGTCGTCGATCCGATGGACCTCGCCGAACGCTTCGGGGTCGATACGCTGCGCTATTATCTGCTGCGCGAGGTGAGCTTCGGCCACGACGGCAGCTATTCGGCCGAGGCGATCGTGCGCACCGCCAATGCCGACCTGGCGAACAGCTTCGGTAATCTGGCGCAACGCAGCTTGTCGATGATTTTCAAGAATCTGGACGGCGACGTTTCGTCGGATTATCAGGAAGCGCCCGAGGATGCGGCGCTGCTGGCCGACGTGCTGGTGATGGCGCGCGACCGGCTGCCGCGTGCGTTCGGCGATCTCGCTTTCTCGGTGGGCATCGAGGACTGGCTGCGCGCGGTCTTCGCGTGCAATCAATATGTCGACACGCAGGCGCCGTGGGCGCTGCGCAAGACCGATCCCGAGCGGATGCGCGCGGTGCTGATGACGCTGTTCCAGGCGGTGCGCGCGCTGGCGATCGCGATCCGTCCCGTGGTGCCTGCCTCGGCCGACCGGCTGCTCGACCAGATGGGCGTCGCCGCGCGCGACAGCGCGGCGCTCGCCGACGACGGCTGGTTCGCGGCGCTGGCGGCGAGCGGCTTCGCGGTCGGCCAGCCGGTGCCGATCTTCCCGCGCCTCGACCTGCCCGAAGGGGAGGAGGCGGCCGCCTGATGCTCGTCGATTCGCATTGCCATCTCAATTACAAGGGGCTTGCCGAGCGGCAGGGCGAGGCGCTCGCCCGCGCGCGCGAGCGCGGCGTGACCGCGATGCTCAACATCGCGACGCGCGAGAGCGAATGGGACGCGGTGCTCGCGGTGGCCGAGGCGAACGCCGACGTCTGGGCGAGCGTCGGGATCCATCCGCACGACGCCGACGGCCATCCCGACGTCGACACCGCGAAGCTGGTCGAGCGCGCCGCGCATCCGCGCGTGATCGGCATCGGCGAGACGGGGCTCGACTATTATTACGACAAGAGCGACCGGGGCCGGCAGCGCGACAGCTTTCGCCGGCATATCCATGCCGCGCAGCAGAGCGGACTGCCGATCATCGTCCATACGCGCGAGGCCGAGGCCGACACGCTGGCGCTGCTGGGCGAGGAGATGGGCAGGGCGCCCTACGCCGGCGTGATCCACTGCTTCACCGCGAGCGACGATTTTGCGCGCGGGGCGCTCGACCTCGGCCTCTATATCTCGATCTCGGGCATCGTGACCTTCCGCAACGCCGCCGACCTGCAGGCAACGGCGCGCTGGCTGCCGCAGGAGCGGCTGCTCGTCGAGACCGACGCCCCCTTCCTCGCCCCCGTCCCGCACCGCGGCAAGCCCGGCGAACCCGCTTTCGTCGCTGATACGCTGGCCTTTCTTGCCGAACTGCGCGGCGAGGACCGCGGCGCGCTCGCGGCCGCGACCAGCGAAAATTTCTATCGTCTTTTCAGCAAGGCGCAGCCATGACGTCGCACCACGTATGAAGCTGCGGATTCTGGGTTGCGGGACGTCGTCGGGGGTCCCGCGCATCGGCGGCGACTGGGGGCGCTGCGACCCCGACAATGCGCGCAACTTGCGCAGCCGTGCCTCGATCCTCGTTTCGCTCGGTGGGTTCCGGCTGCTCGTCGACACCAGCCCCGACATGCGGCTCCAGCTGCTCGACGCGGGGGTGGGCGAGGTCGATGCGGTGATCTGGACGCACGAACATGCTGACCATTGCCACGGGCTCGACGATCTGCGGCAGATCATGCATCTGCGCGGCTCGGCGGTGCCGGCCTATGCGCGCGGCAATGTGCTCGACATATTGAAATGGCGCTTCACCTATGCCTTTGTCGGCAACGCCGGCTATCCGGCGTCGGTCGATCCGATCGATCTGGCCGATCATCAGGCGATCGGGCCGATCGAAGTGTCGGCAATCGACATGCCGCACGGGCCAATCAAGGCGACCGGGCTCATCTTCAGCGACGGTGCGCACAGGATCGGCTACGCCACTGATTTTTCGAGATTTACCGACGATATGGTCGATTTCTTCCAGGGCGTCGACCTGTTCGTCATCGACGCGCTGCGCCGCTATCCGCACCCGACGCATCCGCATCTGGCGATGACGCTCGAAGGATTGCGCAAGGTCGGCGATCCGCGCGCGATCATCACGCACATGGACAACACGATGGATTATGACGAACTGGCGGACGAATTGCCGCCGGGCGTCGAACCGGGCTATGACGGGTTGGAGGTGCAGCTATGACGATGGAAACCGGCGCCAACATCCTGTGGTTCGCGATGGCCTTCACGCTGGTGCTGAGCGCGCTGGTCGTGCGGCGGCTGCCGGCGGCCGACTGGATCAAGATGGGGCTCGCGTGGGTGGCGATCTTCGCGCTCGTATTCCTGGCGATCCGAACCTATCAGCTCGCCGCGGGGTGAGGTCCACCTCCCTTCCCGTATCGAATATTATTTAACATAATATATATTATCGGATAAATATATGCCCCAGGATGCGACCGGCTCCCCTCCATCCCCCATCGGCCGGCTGCGCGCCGTCATGCGGCGGTTGCGCGATCCCGACGGCGGATGCGAATGGGATCTGGCGCAGGATTTCGCGACGATCGCGCCCTATACGATCGAGGAAGCCTATGAGGTCGCCGATGCGATCGCCGGCGGCGATCCTGCCGCGATATGCGACGAACTCGGCGACCTGCTGCTTCAGATCGTCTTTCAAAGCCAGATCGCGGCCGACAAGGGCCTGTTCGATTTCGACGACGTCGCCACCGCGATCGCCGACAAGATGGAACGGCGCCATCCGCATATCTTCGGCGATGCCCAGACCGGCGACGTCCGCCAGCAATGGGAGCAGATCAAGGCCGCCGAACGCGCCGCCGATGGGCCCAGGGGCGCGCTCGACGGCGTCGCGCTGTCGCTGCCCGCGCTGCTGCGTGCGCAGAAATTGCAGGCGCGCGCCGCGCGCGTCGGCTTCGACTGGCCCGACGCCGAAGGGCCACGCGCCAAGATCGCCGAGGAACTGGCCGAAGTCATGGCGGCCGACAGCGATGCCGCGCGCTTCGAGGAGGTCGGCGACCTGCTGTTCGCGGCGGTCAACTATGCCCGCCATCTGGGCATCGACGCCGAAGAGGCGCTGCGCGCCGCGAATGCTAAGTTCCAGCATCGCTTTCAGGGGGTTGAGGCGCGAGCCGCAGGTCGCATCGCGGACCTGCCGCTCGACGCGCTCGAAGCGCATTGGCAGGCAGTCAAGGCGTCGGAGCTATAGAGCGCGATGTTTTGCGAGCGTAACGAAGCAATCTCCAGCTATCGGTATTGCGCAGGACGATAGCTGGAGATTGCTTCGTCGCTACGCTCCTCGCAATGACAAAGTGGGTCAATCCAAAGTCATCACACTAACCCGCCGGCAGCATGCCGTTTCATTCAATGCCGGTCAGGCCACAGCCGTTCAAAGCGCGCGCGGTCGGCGGGGTCGAGCCGCACGGTCAGCAGATGGCCGTCGCCCTGCGGTTCATCGGCCAGCACTTCGCCGCGCGCGTGCAGCCATGCCATCGCCTCGCCCTGATCGAAGCGCAGGCGCACACGCAGCAGTTCGTGCCGCGCGGTCAGTTCGGCGGCCATCAGGACGCGCGCCGCCTCGACCCCCTCGCCCGTCGCCGCGGAGATCGGCGCGACGTCGGGGCGCCGCGCCGCCATCGCCTCGATCTCGGCGCGACGCTCGGGATCGGCGGTGTCGATCTTGTTCCATATCTCGATCTGCGCGATCGGGGGGGCGCGGTCTTCGCCATCCCCTTCGCCGCCGCCTGCTTCATTGACGCCCAGCGAATCGAGAATCGCGCGCACATCGGCATATTGCGCGTCGGTGTCGGGATGAACGATGTCGCGGACGTGGACGATCAGGTCGGCGGTCGTGACCTCCTCCAGCGTCGCGCGGAAGGCCGCGACGAGTTCGGTCGGCAGGTCGGAGACGAATCCCACCGTGTCGGACAGGATCGCCTTGTCGATTCCGGGCAGGCGGATTTCGCGCATCGTCGGGTCGAGCGTCGCGAAGAGCATGTCTTCCGCCATGACGTCACTGCCGGTCAGTCGGTTGAAAAAGGTCGACTTTCCGGCATTGGTATAGCCGACCAGCGCGATCACCGGCCACGGCGCGCGCTGCCGCTTGGCGCGCTGGAGCTGGCGCGTGCGGCGCGCATCGTCGAGCTGGCGGCGGATGCGCGCCATGCGGTTGCGGATCATCCGGCGGTCGGCCTCGATCTGCGTTTCGCCGGGACCGCCGAGGAAGCCGAAACCGCCGCGCTGGCGTTCGAGGTGGGTCCAGCTGCGTACCAGCCGCCCGGCCTGATAGTCGAGGTGGGCGAGTTCAACCTGAAGCCGCCCCTCCGCCGTCGCGGCGCGTTCGCCGAAGATTTCGAGGATCAGCCCGGTACGATCGATCACCTTGGCGCCGAACTCGGTTTCGAGATTGCGTTGCTGGATCGCGGTCAGGGCCGCGTCGACGATGACGAGCTGCGCCGCGTTTTCGGCGATGCCGGGCTTGATCGCCTCGATCTGGCCGGCGCCGATCAGGGTCGCGGCGCGCGTCTGGCGCAAGCGTAGCGGATGCACGGCCACCACATCGAGACCGATGGCCAGCGCGAGCCCTTTCGCTTCGGCAACGCGCGCGTCGAGGTCGCGCGAAAGCCCCTGCCCGTGCCACTCGGGCACGACCAGCACCGCCGCGGCACCGCGCGTCACCTCGCCCTGTGCGGCGTCGTCCATCGGATCAGTCGCCGGAGTCGCCTTCCCCGCTGTCGGCCAGATTGATCGGACCGTTCGGCTGCACCGTCGAAATCGCATGCTTGTAGACGAGCTGAACCTGCCGTTCGCGCTCGAGCAGCATGCAGAACAGGTCGAAAGCGACGATGTCGCCCTGCAGCATCACGCCGTTGACGAGGAACATCGTCACCGATTCCTCGGACCGGCGCACCGCGTTCAGGAACACGTCCTGCAACGCCTTCCCCTTGCTGGGCGGCGCGTCGCGGACATTGTCGCCGAGCAGCGCCAGGTCGAAATCGTGCGACGGCATGATCGTCGAGATCGCATGCTTGTAGACAAGCTGCGACTGCCCGTCGCGGCGGAGCAGCAGCGAGAAATTGTCGAACCAGGTGATGATCCCCTGAAGCTTGACGCCCTTGACGAGGAACATCGTCACCGGGGTCTTGCTGCGGCGCAGGGCGTTTAGGAAAAGATCTTGAAGATTCTGGGTTTTATCGGACACATTGGCCTCCTGTTCTTGGCGGCAAAAGCCGCAGCGCGACACCGGCGGCGCCGGCAGCCTGCATCTTCGCAGGCGCAATATGGGGCAAAGCGCGGCACAGGTCCAGTGGTCTCTATACTATGGAAAAAGCGGGATGTTCCCGCGAAGCGGGTCCGAAGCACGCGCCTGTCGCCAGAGCCCGCCCCGACCGGTGTCGTTTCGAACCGGTCGGCGACGGTTCCCGGCGCGCGTTCGCCCACCCAGAGCGGTGTGCCATAAACCTGCACCGCCCCTTATCCGTTCGTGTCTCGACAAAGCCGTGTTCCCCCGCCCTTCGACTGCCCGCAGGGCGGGCGCTCAGGATAAACTTCCGCCATAGGCGGAAGGCGGAGGTCCATCTTCAGCCGGTTCCATCTCGAAACCACCGCAGATGGGTCCCCGCCTTCGCGGGGACACACGATAAAGGACCGTTGCAAGATGAATCCCCACACGCCTTAGAAGGACTCGGCATTGCGAGCGGCGAAGCCGCGCGGCAATCCAAAGTCATCAGGGTCTAGCCGTCGCCGTCGGGATGCTCGGTGAGGCCCAGCAGCTTGAGCTTGCGGTGCAGCGCGGAGCGTTCCATGCCGATGAAGGTCGCGGTGCGCGAGATATTGCCCGAGAACCGGTTGATCTGGATGCGCAGATATTCGCGCTCGAAATTCTCGCGCGCTTCCTTGAGCGGGATCGCGGTGATCGATTCGGCGTGCGGCAGGATATCGGTGCCGCCCCGCATCAGCTCGGCCGGCAGCATGTCGGCGTCGATCCGCGCCAGCCGGTCGCTGGGCGCGAGGATCATCACGCGTTCGATCACATTGCGCAGCTCACGCACATTGCCCGGCCAGTCGTGCGCCTGGAGCGCCGCCATCGCCTCTGCGCTGATCTCCGGCGGGGGGACGCGGCGGTCGGCGGCATAACGCCGCACGAAATGATCGGACAGGCTGGCGATGTCGTCGCGCCGCTCGCGCAGCGGCGGGATATGCACCGGCACGACGTTGAGCCGGTAATAGAGATCCTCGCGAAACCGTCCCTCGGCGATCTCGATCTTCAGGTCGCGCGCCGACCCCGAAATGATGCGGACATCGACGCGGATCATCGTGCGTCCGCCGACGCGGTTGAAGCTCTGGTCGGTCAGCACGCGCAGGATCTTGCCCTGCGTGGTCAGCGGCATGTCGGCGACCTCGTCGAGGAACAGAGTGCCGCCGTGCGCCTGTTCGAGCAGGCCGACACGGATCGAGCCATCGTCCGATTCGGTCCCGAAAAGCTCTGCCTCCACCGTCTCGGGGTCCATGCGTGCCGACGAGATTACGCGGAAGGGCGCGGTCTGCCGCCCGCTCCAGCCGTGCAGGACGCGCGCGGCAACCTCCTTCCCCACTCCCGGCGCGCCGGTGATGAGGACGCGGCTGCCGGTCCCCGCCACGCGCTTCAGCGTCGCACGGACATTGTTGATCGCGGCGCTGGTGCCGGTCAGTTCGTCGGCCGGGCCAGCCTTTTCGCGAAGCTGCTCATATTCGAACTTCAGCCGCTCGCTTTCGGTGGCGCGCGCGACAAGATGCAGCAGGCGCTCGGCCTCGAACGGCTTTTCGATGAAATCGAAGGCACCGCGGCGGATCGCCGCCACCGCGGTATCGAGCCCGCCATGGCCCGAAATCACGATGATCGGCAGCGTCGGGTCGAACGCCTTGATCGCCTCGACCAGCCCGAGCCCGTCGAGCCGTGATCCCTGGAGCCAGACGTCGATCAGCGCGAGCGACGGGCGGCGCTGGCGGACGGCTTCGAGCGCGGCGTCGCTGTCCGACGCGGTGCGCGCCTCATAGCCCTCGTCCTCCATGACCCCGGCCACTAGCTCGCAGATGTCGCGTTCGTCGTCGACGATCAAAATATCAAGCGCCATGATCTTCTCTATCCTGTCGGGTGCGGATGCGGCCCGGAACCGATTCCGCCTGTCCTGTCGATCCCCCTCCCCCTTTTCCGGCCAGCGGGCGCAGCCGGTCGGGATGCAGCGTCAGCGTGACGCAAGTCCCCTGCCCCGCCGGATTGTCGGTGAATTCCAGCTCGCCATAATGTTGTTCGACGATCTTCTTGACGATCGCGAGCCCCAGCCCGGTGCCGCCCCGCCGCGTCGTCATATAGGGTTCGGCGATGGCGTCGCGCGCCTCCGGCAGGCCGATGCCGTCATCGGCGACGGTAATGCGCACCGCTCCGTCGTCGGTCGTCTCGAGGCTCGCCTCGACCCGGCCCACCGCCGGTTCGGTCGAATCCTTGTATTTCTCTTCAATAGCTTCGACCGCGTTCTTGACGATATTCGTCAAGGCTTGCGACAGCAGGCGCCGGTCGCACACCAGCGGGTCTATCTCGCCCGGCGTACGGATGCGAAAGGCGATGTCGGGCTTGGCGACCTCGAACAGGAAGACGGCCTGGCGCAGGATGTCGCGGGGGTCCTCGACCCCAAATGTCGGCTTGGGCATGCGCGCGAAGCTGGAGAATTCGTCGACCATCCGGCGCATGTCGTGCACCTGCCGGATCACCGTGTCGGTCAGCTTGCGGAAGGTCGCGGTGTCGCCCTCGACCTTGTCGCCGAAACGGCGCTGGAGGCGTTCGGCGGCGAGCTGGATCGGAGTCAGCGGATTCTTGATTTCATGCGCGATGCGGCGCGCGACGTCGGACCAGGCGGCGCGGCGCTGGTCGAGAAGCTGCTGGGTGATGTCCTCGAAGCTGAGGACGAAGCCATCGCCCTGCGCGACCGCCTTGGCGGCGAGCGTCGCGGGCTCGGCATCCTTGCGGGCGAGCTGGACGATCGCCTCATGCTCCTCGCTGTCGAGCAGGCGCGCGAGTTCCGGCGCCACCTCGGCGAGCGGGCGGCCGGTCAGCCCCTCGCCATCGGGTTCGATCAGCCGCTCCGCGGCCGCGTTGGCGAGCAGGATGCGGTGATCGGCATCGACCGAAATCACCGCCGACGACACGCCGCTCAGCACCGCCTCGATGAAGCTGCGTCGTGCCTCGAGCTGCTCGTTGACGTTGACGAGGGCGCTCGTCTGCCCTTCGAGCTGTTCGGTCATGCGGTTGAAGGCGCGGGTCAGCACCGCGATTTCGTCGTCGCGGCGCGGCGGCGAGACGCGGACCGACAGGTCGCCGCCTGCCGCGGTGCGGGTGGCGCCGATCAGCGTGCCGAGCGGCCGGACGATGCGGTCGGCGACGACGATCGCCGCGATCACCGCCAACGCGAGCAGCAGCAGCGATCCGAGGTAGAGCGCGCCGTTGAACTGCAACTGCAACTGCTGCGATCGTTCGAACAGGTCGTTATAGTCGGCGAGGACGTTGCTGGCGCGGAGCGATTGCTGGAACCCGGGCACGTTGAAGTCGCGCGATGCGTAGAGATAGGCGCGCCGCGTCCCCGGCAATCGCGTCGCCGCCTCGATCCGGTCGGGCTGGCGGACGACGACGACGTCCTCGCCGGCATCGAGCCGGGCGAGGATCGCGGGTGAAAGCCGGTTCTCCGCCTCGCGGTCGTCGGGATTGATCGCCGCCGCGGTGCGCGCGACATTGTCGACCCCGATCTCGATGATCGCCGATTCATTCAGGTTTCGGACGACGACCTGCTGGAAATAATAGTTGGAGAAACCGGGATCGTCGGTCGAAGCGCGCTGGAGAAAGGCGCCGAGGTCCTTCGCCATCGCGCCGGTGTTCGCCGCGACTTCGCGCTGGTTCTCCTGATAATAGCCTTCGGCAAGGCTGGCGGCATTTTCGAACATGCCGCGCGAGCGGTCGGAGAACCAGAAATCGACGCCATATTGGAACAGCAAAGAGGCGAAGATCACGACAAGCAGCGTCGGGACCGCCGCGATCAGGGAGAACAGCGCGACGAGGCGGACGTGGAGGCGACCGTTGCCGCCACCCATCGACCGCGTCGCGCGCGCCCGGGCGATGCGGCTGCCGACCAGCACGATCAGCGCCATCGCCGGCACAAGGTTGGCGACCATGATCGCCGCGACCAGCGCCGGGGTCAGCAGCCGCTCGCTCTGCGCGTCGCCGGTGACGAAGATATAGGTCGCGATCGCAACGCTGGCGATCACCGCCAGCGTGTAATATTCGGGCGCGGCAAAGCGCCAGATCCCCGAGCGAGCGGCCGCATCGTCCGAATCGATATCGAGGGCGAGGCGGGCCGGCTGCACCATATGTTGCGTCGATACGACAAAGCTGTTGCATAGAGAACACACAAACTGCGTTATTTTTGCCGACCGGCGCGCCCGCCGCCCGGTCCGGCGCGGGATTTTGTGGCTGCGGCGCCCGCTCAGGGATGCGTGGGGTCGATCGCGAGCTGGCCGAGCCGCTTGCGCAGCGTGTTGCGGTTGATGCCGAGGCGGCGCGCCGCCTCGAGCTGGTTGCCGCGTGCCGCGCGCAGCGTGCGGCGGAGCAGCGCGGCCTCGACGATCGCCAGCAGCCGCGCGTGCAGATCGCCCTCCGCGCCCGCATCGGCGAGCTGTTCGCGCGCCCAGTCGTCGACCGCGCGTGCGATCGATTCCGCCGTGCCCGCGTCCGCTTCCTCCCCGTCGTCGCGGAGCACCGACGTGACGTCGTGCGCGGTGACGACCGTGTCGCGCGACAGCACCGCGAGGCGCTGCACGACATTGCCGAGCTCGCGGACATTGCCCGGCCAGTCGTGGCGTTCGAGCAACTGCATCGCGGCGGGCGCGAACTGGCGGTCGGGCAGTCCGGCATGACGCCCCGCCTCGACGAAATGGCGGACGAGCGCGGCGATGTCGCTGCGCCGTTCGCGCAGCGGCGGCAGGGTCACCGGGATGACATTGAGCCGGTAGAACAAATCCTCGCGGAACCGTCCGTCGGCGACGAGCGCGCGCATGTCGCGGTGGGTCGCGGCGACGACGCGCACATCGGCCCGAAGCGCCTGGCTGCCGCCGACAGTTGAATATTCGCTCGTCTGGAGGACGCGCAACAGCCGCGTCTGCGCCTCGATCGGCATGTCGCCGATCTCGTCGAGGAACAACGTGCCGCCCGCCGCTTGCTCGAACCGCCCGGCGCTGCGGCTGGTCGCGCCGGTGAAGGCGCCCTTTTCGTGGCCGAACAGATCGGCCTCGATCAGCTCGCGCGGGATCGCCGCCATGTTGATCGCGACGAACGGGCCCTTGCGCCGCAGCCCGGTGGCATGGATCGCGCGCGCGACGACCTCCTTGCCGGTCCCGGATTCGCCGAGGATCAGCACGGCGAGGTCGTTGGTCGCGAGCCGCGCGATGGTGCGATAGACCGCCTGCATCGCCGGGGCGCGGCCGACGAGGCCGTGGCTGTCGTCGGTCGCCGGCTCGACGCGCTCGCTGGGCAGCACGCGCCGCTGGAGCGCGGCGCGCACGCTGGCGGTCAGTTCGTCGAGATCGAAAGGCTTGGGCAGATAGTCGTAGCTGCCGATCCCCGTCGCGCGCACCGCAGTGTCGAGCGTGTTGCGCGCCGACAGCACGATCACCGGCGTCAGCGGGTCGACCCCGGCGCCGGGCAGCGAATCGATGCCGTCGCCATCGGGCAGCACCACGTCGGTGATGATGAGGTCGGGGCGGTTCTCGGCCAGCCATGCGTTGCGCTCGGCGATGCCGGTCACCGATGCGAAATGGGCGCACTCCCCGGCCAGCGTCTCGCGCACGATCAACGCGATCGCCGGATCGTCCTCGACCAGCAGGATCGTCTTGCCGCCCGCCGTGCGTGCCTGCGTCATGGCGTCCCTTTCCGCCCGGCCGCCGGCAGATGGACGCGGAAGCGCGTCCAGTCGCCGTCGCGGACATGCTGCACCGTCCCGCCCATGTCGCGCGCCAGCTTGGCAACAAGCGCGAGGCCGAGGCCGCGCCCATCGCGCTTGGTGGTCACGAAGGGCGCGAACAGGTCGCCGCGCATGTCCATCGGCACGCCGGGGCCATTGTCGCTGACGCTGAGTTCGATCGGCAGCGCGATGCGCCCGCGCCCGTCGCCATTGTCGATCGACAGGCCGTGGCGATAGGCGGTGGCGATGCGCACCACCCCGTCGTCGCGCCCCGCCAGCGCCTCGCACGCGTTGGTGACGAGGTTGAGCAATATCTGAACCATGGCGTCATGATTACCGAGCACCAGCGGCAGCGACGGGTCGAAATCCTCGGTGAAGCGAACGCCGGGGAATTGCCGGGCGCGCGCGGTTTCCATCGCCTGATGGATCGGCGGATAGAGGTTGATCGCCGAACAGGCGAGCGGTCCGCCGCGCGAGATATGTTCCATCTGGTCGATCAATGTCGCGATCCGGTCGACCTCGGCGCAGATCAGCGTCGTGAAACGTTCGCCGCCCGCATCGACCTGCCGCGCGAGAAGCTGCGCCGCGCCCTTGATGCCGGCGAGCGGGTTCTTGACCTCGTGCGCGAGCATCGCGGCAGCGGCGCCCGCGGCGCGGCCCGAACGGCCGATCGCGCCGCCCATCAGTTCGGCCTCGCTGTCCGAAGGAATGAGCGCCAGGATGCGGTGCCCCGCTGTGCCATAGGGCACCATCTGCATGTCGACGACGATCGTCCGGCGCCCACCGACCGCGATCTCGGCCCGGTGCGCGAACAGCGCCGCGGTCGCGGGGTCGTTCATCCGCTGCCGATAGCCGCGGTCGAGGGCGATGACGTCATGGATGCGGCGCCCGACCATCGCCGACCGCCCAGTATTGCAAAGCTGTTCGGCGGCGGCGTTGACGAACAGCACCACACCGCCGCGGTCGATCAGCAGGGTCGCGACCGGGTGCGACTGGATGAATTCGTCATGATCGAAGCTGGGGATGCTCGACGTGAGCGCGGTCACGCCGCCGCCTTGCTGAGGAAGGGGCCATAGAAGGCGGCGAGCGCGTCGAGGACGCCGCGGCTGTCGGGAATCTGATTGACCTTGTTGCGGAACTCGGCCGAACCGGGCAGCCCCTTGACATACCAGCCGAGGTGCTTGCGCGCGATATTGACACCCGTCGTCTCGCCATAATGGTCGAGCATCGCGCGATAGTGCGATGTAATGACGGCATATTGTTCGTCGATGCCGGGATCAGAGCGCTCGCCCTCGCCGCGCAGCGCCGTCATCACCTGGCCGAGCAGCCACGGGCGGCCATAGGCGCCGCGGCCGATCATCACCCCGTCGGCGCCGCTCTGCGCTAGCGCCGCGCGCGCGTCGGCGACCGAACAGATGTCGCCGTTGACGATAACGGGGACCGACACCGCATCCTTGACCTTGCGGACGAAGCTCCAGTCGGCGGTGCCCTTGTACATCTGGTTGCGCGTGCGGCCGTGGACGGTGATCATCTGCGCGCCAATATCCTCCGCGATATGCGCAAGTTCGGGCGCGTTCAGGCTGTCATGGCACCAGCCCATGCGCATCTTGACGGTAACCGGAACCTTCACCGCCCGCACGCAGGATTCGATCAGCGCGGCGGCGAGTTTCGGTTCGCGCATCAGCGCCGATCCTGCGTCGCCGTTGGTGACTTTGCGCACCGGGCAGCCCATATTGATGTCGATGATCGCCGCGCCGCGATCCTCGGCCAGCTTTGCCGCCTCGCCCATCTCATAAGGCGTGCAGCCGACGAGTTGCATCGACACCGGCTCTTCGACCGGGTCCCAAGCGGCTTTCTGGATCGACTGGCGCGTCTCGCGGATCGCCGCCTGGCTCGCGATCATCTCGGTGACGTTGAGCCCCGAGCCGTAACGGCGCACCAGCGTGCGGAACGGCCGGTCGGTGACGCCGGTCATCGGCGCGAGGATCACGGGGTCCTCGATGCGGATCGGGCCGATCTGGATGGGCCGCAACGGCGCCATGGCGGATGCTTTCGTCGAATTGCCTAAAAAATGAGCACGCCACCTACACGCTTAGCGGCTTTCCCGCAAGCGGCGGCTGCGCTAACCGGCGCGCGTCATGACCGAGTCGGCTCCCCTTCCCGCGCCGCGCGCCGTCGCGATCCTGCTGGCCGGCGGCCAGGGCGCCCGCGCCGGATTCGACCAGCCGAAGCAGATGCAGACGCTGGGCGGCAAGCCGGTGCTACGCTGGAGCCTCGACGCCTTCGCCGCACATCCGGCCATAGCGGAGGGCGTGCTGGTGGCGAGCGGTGCCGTCGCCGCAGCGGCGGGCGACCTGCCCCGCGGCTGGACGATCGCCGCGCCGGGCGCCGAACGGCAGGATTCGGTCGCGAACGCGCTGGCGGCGCTGGCGGACGAGCCCGACGAGACGCCGCTGCTGGTCCATGACGCGGCGCGGCCGGGGGTCGAGGCCGGCGTGATCGACCGGCTGCTGACCGCGCTCGATACGGCCGAAGCCGCGATCCCGACGCTGCCGGTCCCCGACACGCTGGTCGAACATGGCGGGAGCGAAGCGGGCGCGACCGTCGACCGCAGCGCGCTCGCCCGGGTCCAGACACCGCAGGCCTTTCGGCTCGGCACCCTGCGCCGCGCGCATGTCGCCGCGGCGGCGAACGACGCGACCGACGATGCGCAACTCGTACGGCGGCTCGGGCTCCGCGTTGCAACGGTCGAGGGCGATGCGCGGCTGCACAAGCTGACCTATGCCGCCGATCTGACGATCCTGTCGGGGCTGCTGGAAACGGAGGGGCGTATGCGGACCGCGGTCGGAATGGGGTATGACGTGCACCGGCTGACGGCGGGCAAGCCACTGTGGATCGGCGGCATCGAAATCGCGCACAGCCACGGGCTCGAAGGGCACAGCGATGCCGACGTCGCGCTCCACGCGCTCACCGATGCCATCTTCGGCGCGCTGGGCGAAGGCGACATCGGCGATCATTTCCCGCCGAGCGACCCGCAATGGCGCGGAGCCGCCTCGTCGCGCTTCCTGGCCTTTGCCGCCGAGCGCGTCGCGGCGCGCGGCGGCCGGGTGTCGCACGCCGACCTGACGATCATCGCCGAGGCGCCGCGGATCGGCCCGCACCGCGCCGCGATGCGCGAACGGATCGCGGAAATCCTTGCGGTTTCGCCCGATCGCGTTAGTGTGAAGGCGACAACGACCGAGCGGCTGGGTTTTGCGGGCCGCCGAGAGGGGATCGCCGCGCAGGCCGTCGCTACGTTACAACTTCCGGAGAATTGATCTTGCAGCCTGTCGATGAAACTCGCCGAGTCGCGCGTGAAGAGGTCGCCGCGTCGGTTCTGGCCGCCAATCGCGCGGCGGAGCGCCGGGTCGCGGTCGCCGAAAGCTGCACCGGCGGCATGGTGTGCGCGGCGCTGACCGATATCGCGGGGAGCAGCGACGTGTTCTCCGCGGGCTTCATCACCTATTCGGGCGATGCCAAGCAGCGCCAGCTCGACGTCAGCAGCGAAATCCTCGAAACCTTCGGCGAGGTGTCGCTCGCGACCGCGTGGGCGATGGCGGCGGGCGCGCTCGCCAATAGCGACGCTGACGTCGCGGTGGCAATCACCGGCATCGCGGGCCCCGGCGGCGGGTCGGAGAAGAAGCCGGTCGGACAGGTCGTGTTCGCGCGCGCGCTGCGCGGGCAGGACCCCGACGACTATTTCTCGCAGGTCGTGCGTTTCCAGTCGACCGAACGCGCCGCGATCCGCCACGCGGCGACGCTGTTCGCGCTCGACCTGCTTCAGCCCGAGAAGGACTCGCTGCGACCGTCGTCCGACGACATCGAGCTTCCCGCGCCGTAAAGGACCGCCGCGCGGTCCTCGAACGCCGCGATCATGCGGCGCAGCGCCTTGTCGAACATCTGTCCCGCCAGCGTTTCGAAGACGCGGTTGCGGAACGAGAAATCGACGAGGAAATCGACGCGACAGCCGCCGCCGTCGAGCGGCGCGAAATGCCATTCATTGTCGAGATGGCGCATCGGTCCGTCGATATAATGGACCGCGACATGGGTCGGCCGATGCTTTTCGACCCGGCACGAAAAACTCTCGCGCAGCCCCTTGAAGCCGACGATCATGTCGGCGAGCGCCGCGTGCTCGTCCTGACTGCGTACGCGCAGGGCGACGACCCATGGCAGAAATTCGGGGTAACGCGCGATATCGGTGACGAGCGCGAACATCTGTTCGGCGCTGTAGGGCAGTTCGCGGGTTTCGTGGTGCCGGGGCAAGGTCAGTCGGCGGCCGCACGCGCCAGCTGCGCCTCGCGCGCCGCACGCATGCGCTCGAAATCGTCGCCGGCGTGATAGCTCGACCTGGTGAGCGGCGACGAGGCGACCTGGAGGAACCCCTTGGCGCGGGCGATCTGGGCATAGGCGTCGAACGCCTGCGGCGTCACGAAGTCGATCACCTTCGTATGGCGCGGGGTCGGCTGAAGATACTGGCCCATCGTCATGAAGTCGATATCGGCGCTGCGCATGTCGTCCATCACCTGATGAACCTCCATCCTTTCCTCGCCGAGGCCGAGCATGACGCCCGACTTGGTGAAGATCGACGGGTCGCGGCGCTTGACGCTTTCGAGCAGGCGCAGCGAGGCGTAATAGCGCGCGCCGGGGCGGATCGTCGGGTAAAGCCGCGGGACGGTTTCGAGATTGTGGTTGTAGACGTCAGGACGCGCGTCGACGATCGCCGCGACCGCGCTGTCGGGCTTGTTGCGGAAATCGGGGGTGAGAATCTCGATCGTCGTCGTCGGCGTTTCGCGGCGCAGCGCCTCGATCACCTTGACGAACTGGCTCGCGCCGCCATCGGGCAGGTCGTCGCGGTCGACCGAGGTGATGACGATGTGCGTCAGCCCCATCTTCGCCGCGGCGATCGCGACATGTTCGGGCTCGAACGGATCGACCGCGCGCGGCATGCCGGTCTTGACGTTGCAGAAGGCGCAGGCGCGCGTGCAGGTGTCGCCGAGGATCATCACCGTCGCGTGCTTTTTCGTCCAGCATTCGCCGATGTTCGGACAGGCCGCTTCCTCGCACACCGTATTGAGGTTGAGGTCGCGCATCAGGCGCCGCGTCTCGGCATAGCCGGGGCTGGTCGGCGCCTTGACGCGAATCCAGTCGGGCTTGCGCGGGCGCAGGGTCGAAGGGCGGGCGGGCTGTGCGGGTGCGGTCATCGCGCTCACATAATCGCGTGGCCCGCTCTTCTCAACTCCGCATCTTCGGTTTAAGGCGCGCCCATGACTCACTTTGCCGATTTGCTCGATGGCTATGCCCGGTTCCGCGCTACAGGGTGGAAAGAGCAACGAGAGCGATGGGAGCAGCTGGCCGAGGGGCAATCGCCCAAGGTGATGGTGATCGCCTGTTCGGACAGCCGGGTCGAACCCGCGCAGATCTTCGACACCCACCCTGGCGAGATTTTCGTCGTCCGCAACGTCGGCGCGCTCGTGCCGCCCTTCGAAACCACGCCGGGCCGCCACGGCGTGTCCTCCGCGCTCGAATTCGCCGTCCAGATATTGCATGTCGAGGAGATCGTCGTTCTCGGCCACGGGCTTTGCGGCGGCTGCCATGCCGCGCTGCACCGGACGATGGAAGGCACCGAGCCCGGGCATGGCGGCTTCATCGCCGACTGGATCTCGATGCTCGACGAGGCGAGCGCGGCGGTGCGCGCGCGCCACGACGATCTGCACAGCAACGGCGCGCGGCGCGACATGGAATTTTCGGCGGTGAAGGTCAGTCTCGACAATCTGCGCACCTTCCCCTGCATCAGCCAGAAGGAGGAGCGCGGCACGCTGAAGCTGCGCGGCGCGCTGTTCGCGGTCAGCGACGGCATCCTCCACCTGCTCGACGAAGCGACCGGGGAGTTCAGCCCGGTGCCGGTTGCGGCGGTGGATTAGAGATCTTGAGGATATCGGATCGATCCGCCCCGTCATTGCGAGGAGCGTAGCGACGAAGCAATCTCCGGCTATCGGGATCGCAGGACGATAGCTGGAGATTGCTTCGCTTCGCTCGCAATGACGCAAGGGGGTCGATGTAAAGTCATCATCATGCTGGCATGGCGGAGCAATGTAGGAAAGCCGTTTGTCGCGGCGTTCCCGCTGCTCACGGAATCGCGTAGGTCACGTTCGCCTGCCCGATCGGCCGTTCGGGATCGTCGGTCCACAATCGCACGTCCATGACCGCCAGCCGCTTGCCGAGCCGCAGCATGTGCGCGTCGGCCATCACCGGGCCGGGGCGGCACGGGCGCAGGAACTGATAGTTGAGCGCGCTCGTCACCGCCATCGCGACGGGGCCGATATGCGCGAGGACGAGCGCATAGGCGGCCATGTCGGCGAGCCCCATCTGGGTCGGGCCGGACACCAGCCCGCCCGGACGCAACGCCTGTTCATTGGGATCGAGCCGCGCCTGCACATGCCCCGGCGCGACGGACACGACATGTCCGCGCGAACCGGGGCGCGAATGCGGGAAAGCCTCCGCCATGAAGGCGTTGAGCGCCGCCGCGTCCATGCGGATCGCGTGCGACGAAATCGGCTCTGCGGCGGACGCCGCTTCCCCTTTCATGCCGGTTCCCCCATCATGCCGGTCAGCGCGTCAGCTTCTTGTAGGCGACGCGCGTCGGCCGCGTCGCCTCGTCGCCGAGGCGGCGGATCTTGTCCTCCTCATAGGCCTCGAAATTGCCTTCGAACCATTCGACGTGGCTGTCGCCCTCAAAGGCCAGGATATGCGTCGCGAGACGGTCGAGGAAGAAGCGGTCGTGGCTGATGACCACTGCGCAGCCGGCGAAATTCTCCAGCGCCTCTTCGAGCGCCGCGAGCGTTTCGGTGTCGAGGTCGTTGGTCGGTTCGTCGAGCAGCAGGACGTTGCCGCCCTCCTTCAGCATCTTGGCCAGGTGGACGCGGTTGCGCTCACCGCCCGACAGCATGCCGACCTTCTTCTGCTGGTCGGTGCCCTTGAAGTTGAAGGCGCCGACATAGGCGCGCGTCTGCATCTGGTGCTTGCCGATCGTCATCAACTCGTGCCCGCCCGAGATTTCCTCCCAGACATTCTTGTTCGGGTCGAGCGCGTCGCGGCTCTGGTCGACATAGCCGAGGCGCACGGTATCGCCGATCGTGATGCGGCCGCTGTCGGGCGTTTCCTGCCCGGTGATCAGCTTGAACAGCGTCGACTTGCCGGCGCCGTTCGGACCGATGACGCCGACGATGCCGCCGGGCGGCAGCGTGAAGGACAGGTCCTCGAACAGCAGCTTGTCGCCGAAGGCCTTCGAGATGCCTTCGACCTCGATCACCTTGCCGCCGAGGCGCTCGGGCACCTGGATGACGATCTGCGCCTTGCCGGGGGCGCGATTTTCCTGCGCCTCGACGAGCTGGTCGAAGCTTTTGATACGCGCCTTCGACTTGGCCTGGCGCGCCTTCGGCGACTGCCGGATCCATTCGAGTTCGTCGCGGATCGCCTTCTGGCGGCCGGCTTCCTCGCGCGATTCCTGTTCGAGGCGCTTCGCCTTCTTCTCGAGATAGGTCGAATAATTGCCCTCGTAGGGGAAATAGCGGCCGCGATCGAGTTCGAGAATCCAGTTCACGACATTGTCGAGGAAATAGCGGTCGTGGGTGACGAGGATGACGTTGCCCGGATAGTCGACGAGATGCTTTTCGAGCCAGGCGACGCTTTCGGCGTCGAGGTGGTTGGTCGGCTCGTCGAGCAGCAGGATCGATGGCTTTTCGAGCAGCAGGCGGGTCAGCGCGATCCGGCGCTTTTCACCGCCCGACAGATTTGCGACGCTCGAATCGCCCGGCGGGCAGCGCAGGGCCTCCATCGCGATTTCGAGCTGGTTGTCGAGCGTCCAGCCGTCGACCGCGTCGATCTTTTCCTGAAGCTCGCCCATCTCGGTCATCAGCGCGTCGAAATCGGCATCCTCGGGCGGGTCGGCCATCAGCGTGCTGATCTCGTTGAAGCGGTCCATCATGTCGGCGACCGGGCGGACGCCGTCCATGACGTTTTCCTTCACCGTCTTCGCCGGATCGAGCTCGGGCTCCTGCGCCAGATAGCCGAGGGTGATCCCCTCGCCCGGCCACGCCTCGCCGGTGAAATCGGTGTCGATGCCCGCCATGATCTTCATCAGCGTCGACTTGCCGGTGCCGTTGGGGCCGACGATGCCGATCTTCGCATCCGAATAGAATTGCAAGTGGATGCCGTTGAGCACCGGCTTCTGCGCACCGGGATAGGTCTTGGTCAGACCCTTCATCACGAAACTATATTGGGCGGCCATCGAAACGCTCCGAAACTGGCTGGGCCGCTGGTTGCGGCCGGGAGGGGAAAGGAAGTCGGGGGCCGGTTAGCGAATGGGCGGCGGATTGGCAATCGGCGCTTGCTCCCGCCCCGAGGCGGCGGTTAGGAACAGGCCATGCCAAAACGCCCCGTATCCGCCTGCGCTGCAGGCCTCGCCGCCCTTGTCGCCACCCTCTCCGCCGCCCCGGCGCCCGCTCTCCAGCCCGCGGCGCCGGGCGCGCTCGATCTCGCGCTGCACGGCGAGGACCCGGCCTGGTCGATCACCGCCGACCTGACGACCGAAATCGGTCCGCGCCCCGCCGGCACCGAACGCGAGGCCGCGGCGCGGCGCTGGGCGGTCGCGCGGCTGAAGGCGATGGGCTTCGCCAATGTGCGCGAAGAGACCTATGACATGCGGACCTGGGTGCGCGGCGAGGAGAAGGCCTGGCTGACCGCCCCCTTCCTGCCGCAAAGCCTCGCGATCACCGCGCTCGGCAACAGCGGTTCGACCGGCGCCGCCGGTTTCGAGGGGGATGTCGTTTACTTCGCCGGCTTCGACGCGTTGCAGGCGGCGCCCGACGCCGCGGTGAAGGGCAAGATCGTCTTCATCGACAATCAGATGAAGCCGACGCAGGACGGCAGCGGCTATGGCTATTACGGCCGCGGGCGCTTTCAGGGGCCGAACGTCGCGGCGAAGAAGGGCGCGCGCGCGATCGTCATCCGCTCGATCGGGACCGACAACCATCGCAATCCGCATGCCGGCGTCACCAATTTCGACGATGGGGTGAAGCCGATCCCCGCCGGTGCGATCTCGAACCCCGACGCCGACCTGCTCGTCGGCCAGCTCCGGCGCATCAAGGCCGGTGCCGCGGCGCCGGCAGCGCTGCGCATGAAGCTGCTCCTCACGCCGCGCGACCTGGGGCGGCAGAAATCGGGCAACGTCATCGCCGAGGTGCCGGGCAGCGACCCGCACGCCAGCCCGGTGATCCTCGCCTGCCACCTCGACAGCTGGGACCTCGCGACCGGCGCGATCGACGACGCGGCGGGATGCGGCATCATCACCGCTGCGGCGCGCCACGTGATGGCGGCAGGCCAGCCGCGCCGGACGATCCGCCTGCTGTGGGCGGGGGCCGAGGAAGTCGGCGCCTTCGGCGGCCAGGCCTATTTCGATGCGCACGGCGAGGAGCGCCATGCGGTCGCGCTGGAATCCGACTTCGGCGCCGACCGCATCTGGCGCGTCGATTTCGGCCTGCCCGACAGCGCGAAGCCGCTCGCCGACCGCATCGCCGCCGCGCTGGCGCCGCTGGGGGTGACGCGCGGCCGCGACCGGGCCGGTGGCGGCGCCGACATCGGCGCGCTGGTCGCGGCGGGTGTTCCGGCGATCGACCTGCAGCAGGACGGTACCCGCTATTTCGACTGGCACCACACACCCGACGACACGCTCGACAAGGTCGATCCGGTCCAGCTTCGCCAGAATGTCGCCGTCTGGACCGCGACCGTCGCGAGTCTCGCCGAAAGCAGCGATACCGAGCTGCCGTGATTGTTACGGTAAAGTGAACCTTTTCTGCCGCTTCGTCCCATCTCAATTATTTTTGTTGACGATTGGTACGGAAAGACTAAATCCCGCGGCTCGCGGGAAGGGAAAGTTTCCCCAGCGCGGAAAGGCATTTTAGGGAGCCCACACATCATGAAGAAGTTTGCTGCTATCGCCGTTGCTGCCAGCATGTTCGCCCTCGCCGCTTGCGGTGAGAAGGCCGCTGACGACGCCGCCACCACCGAAGCTCCGGCCGCTGACGCGGTTGCCGAAGACGGCGCTGCCGCGACCGCCGAAGGCGCCGACGCTGCCGCCGCCGGTGCGGAAGCCGCCGCTGCCGGTGCCGACGCTGCTGCCGCTGGCGCCGACGCTGCGACCGCCGCTGCTGCTCCGGCCGCCGACGCCGCTGCTGCTCCGGCCGAAGAGAAGAAGTAAGTCGCAGCCCTTCGGGGCATCGACCGAAAGAAAAGAGGCGGTCTTCCCGATGGGAAGGCCGCCTTTTTCTTTGGCACAAAGCGGGCCGGTCAATGCGGAGCGAAGATCGCGGCGACCAGCGCGACCAGCACGAAGGCCGCCAGCCCCGCCGCGAAGATCAGGCGGCGGCGCCGGGTCCGCAGGATAATCTCGCCGCCGCGCACATCCCGCGCCCGATGCAGGGGTTCGGTCGGATGCGCCATCGTCAGAGCATCGGATAGCCGAGGCCGTAATATTCATAGACGGTACGGCCGTAGGTATCGTTGTATTCCGGCGTTTCCTCGCTGCGATAGCGCGGCGCCCCTTCGACCTGGTCCTTGGTCAGGTTGACGACATAACCGCCCTTGTCGGTGTCGTAGGTCAGCATCTCCCACGGAATGGGGTAATGATCGCTGCCGAGGCCGAAGAGGCCGCCGAATTCGAGAACGGCATATTCGCTCTTGCCCGAGCGCTTGTCGATCATCACATTCCGGATCGTCCCGAGCCGCTCGTCCTGCGGGTTGTAGACCGTCGTGCCCTCGACCTTGTCGGACGCGATCAGGCGGTCGGTTTCGTTTCTTTCGATAGTGTCGGCCATGGCTCCTTCTCCTTTTTCGGGGGGAGGAAGCGGCGACGCATGGCTGGCGGCACCGCCACCTTTCCAAGCAACGGATGCGGGGCGCCGATGTTCCGCACCCCGTCGCAAGCACGCCACGGCTGCGCGCCGGGACGGCGAAAACAGGAAGGCGTCCAGAAGGACAGGCAGCATCTGGGAGAGAATTGGTCGGGGAGACAGGATTCGAACCTGCGACATCCTGCTCCCAAAGCAGGCGCGCTACCGGGCTGCGCTACTCCCCGACCGGCCCCGCGCCTTAGCCGCGCCGGGCGCGCGAGTCTATCCCGCCGCGGTCGCGACGAGCCGCGCGTAGAAGTCGATCATCCGCTTGAAGCTGTCGACGCGCATATGTTCGTTGGTGCCGTGGATCATCGCCGATTCCTTCAGCGAGAAATGCATCGGCATGAAGCGGTAGACGTCTTCCGACACCGGTTCCATGCTGCGGCTGTCGGTGCCCGCGACGACGAGGATCGGCGAGAGCACGGCGCCCGGTGCGTCGGCGCGCGCGGCGGCGGCGATCCATTTCCATCCCTGCGAATTGGTCGACGACACGCGCGACGGTTCGCGCGGCGGCTTGACCCAGCTCAGTTCGACCTTCGCGTCGCCCACCGCTGATTTGGCGCGCGCCATGATGTCGGCCGAGCGGTTCCACGGCGCGATGCGATAGTTGATCAGCGCGGAGGCGGTCTGCGGCAGAACATTCTCCTTCGGGCTGCCCTCCAGCATCGTCGGGGCAATGGTGGTGTGGAAGGCAGCAGCGGTCGACGGGACGGCCGCGATCTGGCGCTTGAGCAGCGGGCCAAAAAGCCATTGATTGGCGACCGCCATCCGGGTCGTACCGCCCTTTGCCGCAGCCAGCGCCTCGAGCATCGACGCGCCCGGACCCCGGACTTCGTAGGGGAATGGATCGCCGCTGATGTCGAGGATCGCCTGGGCAAGCGTCTGGACCCCGGTTTCGGTCGGGGGCATCGAGCTGTGCCCGCCCGGCGCGTTCGCCGTGACCTTGAGCGTCGCATAGCCCTTTTCGGCGATGCCGATCATGATCGCCGGGCCGTTGATGACGGGCGTATCGGTGAGGACGAGGCTGCCTTCGTCGATCGTGAAGATCGCCTTCACCCCGTCGGCCTTGAGCTTCGCGGCCGCGGCGATCGCACCCGATCCGCCCGCTTCCTCGTCATGCCCCGAAACGAGATAGATGCCGCGCTTTGGCTGGAAGCCTGCGTTCGCCAGCGCCTCGAGCGCCTCGAACAGCCCGATCAGCGATCCCTTGTCGTCGACCGTCCCGCGGCCCCAGACCGCCTGTTCGGCGATCTGGCCCGAAAAGGGCGGGTATTTCCACTCGCCCTCGGTCCCGGGGGTCACCGGCACCACGTCCTGATGCGCCATGACGATGATCGGCGCGAGCGCCGCGTCGCTGCCCGGCCAGTGATAGATGAGCGTCCGGTTGGGCAGCACCGTGCGCGTCATCGCACCATGAACCGCGGGATAGGTCGCGGCGAGCCACGTATGCAGCCGATCCCATTGCGCGACGTCATTATCGGCCGGGTCCTGATGCGAAATCGTCGGAATCTGCGCCGCGGCGCTCAGATGCGCGACCGCCGCGTCGAGGTCGTAGGACGGGACCGCAGCGAGCCGGACATCGCTGCCGTCGGCGATATCCTTTGGCGCGAAGGTCGCAGTGCGGACCGCCACGGCGCCTGCCACGACGGCGACGACGGCAAGGCCGCCCAGAAAAATCGTGCGGCGTCGCGCCATGATCCCCTCCCCATGCTGTCGAGGCTTCTATGGAGCGCCATGGGTTGCAATTTGCAAGGGAAATGGTGGGCCCGGCAGGACTCGAACCCGCAACCTAGCCGTTATGAGCGGCCAGCTCTAACCATTGAGCTACAGGCCCCCCCGCCGCGCGCTTGGCAAGCGGCATCGCTCATCGCGCGCATCGCGCCAATATGTCGGCGGTGCCAGCGGGGCGCACGCCGCGGCGGTCGAGGTGCGCAAGGACGACGTCCCACCAGCGATAGAAATTCGCCAGATCGCGATCGGTGCGGACATACGGCGTGTTGCCCGGCTGGAGCGATGGCGAATGGAAGGAGAAGGTCAGAATGGGCAGGCGCCGCGCGATCGCGACGTCGATCGCCCGGCACGCGCGGTCGGCGGGAATGCCTTCGGGCGTCAGGGCGATCCGCTCGACGAGGCCGAGCCGGGCCAGCCCCGCCCCGGCGCGACGCCCCACGCGGGCGGCGCCGCGATAGAGCGCGGGTCCGGCGCGGCCCAGCAGTCCCGCGAACACCGTCGTCACCGGCACCTCGACGAGCGGGCCTGCCGGCGTCTCCAGCCGCCAGGGGTGCAGCGGCGCCTTGCGATAATCGGGTCCCTGCCCCGCCCGATAGTCGAAGGCGGATCGCACCGACGTGTCGCACCGGAAACCCAGTTCGGCCAGCATGGTCGCGGTCTCACCCCCCAGGCCGTAGCGCCCGGCGCGATAGACCGTCGGCGCGGTGCCGAAGCGATCACGGATCGCGTCGCGCAGCGCCGTCATCTTGGCGCGCTGGAGCGCGAGTGGGAGATTGCCGGTGTAGCTGTTACGCTCGTTCACCTCTTCGTCGTGCGGCGGCGTCACCCATGGGTGAAGCTGGGCGCCGATGTCGCAGTGCCCCGCGGCCTGCGCCGGGCCGAGGATCGCGAGCGCGCGGTCGTCGGCGACGATCGGCCAGTCGACCAGATAGATGGGACAGACGCCGGCGCGCTCGAAATAGCGCTGACAATCGGCGAGCGCCGGCACCGAATCGAGGCGATAACCGGTTCGCGCGAAGGGCGCGCCCCAGTCGAAATCCTCCTCGGTATCTATCGTGACCCAGAAGACGGGATGGTCGCCTTCCGCCAGGTCGATGCGATCCTTTGCGGCCGGATAGGCCAGCAAATCCGCCGTCCGCTGCAAACGCCCCTCTCCCCTTCAACGCGCGTCGATCGAAGGCCCGATCACTCTCCCCCCGGAGCGGCGCGATCGGCTTCGTGCAACGGGTTGGCCGACGGCAGGTGCAAGGTCAAGGCATTGTCTCCGATCTCGAGACGTCCGCCCGCGCCGTGTGCGAGGCTGTCGACCAGCCGCATCGAGAAGCCGAGGCTGAGGATCGCCGCGCCCGGCGCCTCGCCTTCGGGGCTGAAGCCGGGATCGAGAAGCTCGGCCGCGGAGGCGAACCGGATCGCGGCGGGGCGCACGACACGCAACTGCACCATGTCGCCGGGCGCCGCTTCCGCAACAAGCTGGCCGACGAGCGCGGCCCCTGGACCCGATATATCGACCAGCGCGGTCAGCAGCCGCCCGATCATCCGGCGCGCATTCGCATCGACGGCGCGCGCGGCGAACGAGCGCCCGACGCGCGACAGGCTGAGTTCGACCCGCTGCTGCGCGAGCAACGCGGCCAGATCGCTTTCGACCTGAACCAGAATGCTGTTGAGGTCGGCGATGTCGCCCGGTGCGGGCAGCGCCGGCGCCTGCCCGGCGCGCGCCGCGGCTTCGAGATCGTCGATGATCGCCTGCACCGCCGCGGAGTCGGCGACGATCTGGTCGGCCATCGCGCGATAGGATTGGCTGACCGGGCCGAACATCTGCCCCGAGATGATCTGAGCAAAGCCCGAGATCGCGTTGAGCGGGCTGCGCAATTCGTGGATGAGCTGACGGATCGAGTCGCCCGCGCCATCCGATTCCGGCGCACCATAGGGCGTCTCGTTGCGGTGTGGGCGGCGGGCGGTGCCGCGATAGCCGCGGAACTGGCCGGTCGCCGGATCGAACCAGGGCAAGGCCGAAAAGCGCCATTCGCCGGCCTCTTCGCGCGTCCCTTCCAGCATCATGCGCGCATTGACGATCTCGGCACGCTGGCGAAAGGCCCCGGCGGCGAGGCCGTCGGTCCCGGGTTCGCCGCCGAAGGCCGCCTCAGCAATCGAAAGCCCGACCACCGCGCCGCGCGTGACTCCGTCGACCCAATGGATCAGCCCGTCGGGGCCGGTCTCGAACAGGAAGCGCGTGCGTGGGGGCTTCGGCGCCGCCTGATGACGCGCCGCCTGAAAGCGGTCGATCCGGCGCACCAATTCGCTGATCTGGCTGGGCGCGACGCTGACGACGGGTTCTTCGCGGGATTCGGGCTGCGATTCGGAAGACGGCGCATTCTCAGGCACCGTTTCGCGCATTACGGTAATGGACTCGGCGACGGCCCCCTCGGGCCGCGGCAGGGCCATCGATGCGCTGCCGAGCGCGGCGAGCGCCCGCCGCGCCGCCTGCGGCAGGTCGGTGCGCCCTGCCAGGATCGACCGCGCGGTCGCGTCGGTCGCCGGCAACAGCGCCAGCCAGTCGGCTTCGGTCAGCCGCGCACCGCGCAGCATCGCGGCGGACACGGCGGGAACGTCATGCGCGTAGAGCGCGACGAGGGGGGCGAAGCGGCCGTGGCGCGCGATCGCCTTCGCGCAGTCGCGGCGAATCTTTTCCGGCACCTGCGGCCGCAGCACCGCAAGCGCATGGAGCGCGCGGCGCACATCGGATTCGGGGAGTTGATTGCCGCGCTGCGCGAGAATATCGGAGAGCTGACGCCAGGCCGCGATGCCGGCCCGACGGCTCGACGGCGCCTGACGCAATATGGTCGCGATCATCGAGTCAGCCGTCACGTCGAACCCGCCCCACACTCATTTCGTTGGTTAGCATTTTCTTAGCGGCTAGCGTGAATCCACCGGCCATGAAAGAGGCTTGGAACCCCGCGTCGCATTGTGGGACAATTGCATTCGGCTGAAATAATATTATGGTCACCGCAAGCTTGGAAAGCGGAAGTTACAAGATGGCGATCCAGAAGTTCGATCAGATCGATCTGCAAATTCTCGGTGAACTGCAGAAAAATGGGCGGATGACGAATGTCGAGTTGGCGCAGATGGTGGGGCTCACGGCCCCGCCCTGCCTGCGCCGCGTCCGTGCGCTCGAGGAAGCGGGGGTCATCCGATCCTATCACGCCGACCTCGATCCCGCGAAGCTCGGCTATGGCATCACCGTCTTTGCGATGGTCAGCCTGCGTAGCCAGGCCGAGGCCGATTTGAAGGCGTTCGAGGACTATGTCGGCCAGCTCGCCGAGGTCCGCGAATGCTATATGCTCAACGGTGAAATCGACTTCCTGCTCAAGGTCGTCGCGCGCGACCTTCAGAGCTTCCAGTCGTTCCTCACCGCGCACCTGACGTCGGCGCCAAACGTGACGAGCGTCAAGACGTCGCTGACGATTCGCACCGCGAAGCAGCTGGCGGGCATCCCGGTCGATACCTGACCGCAGGACTGATCGGTCCGGATAAGAGAAAGGGCGCCAACTGCGAGGTTGGCGCCCTTTTCATTTCATTCGCGAATCGCGACTCAGTCGCCGGTGGCAGGAGCCGCGGCCGGGGCCGCGCCGTTGCCCAGCTTGATCAGCCACAGGTTGGCGAGCGGCTTGCGCGAGCCGGCAACCTGCGCGAAGGTCGCCTGTGCGCCCGCCGTGTCGCCCGACAGGGCCTGCGCGACGCCCAGGCGATAGGTCCACAGATCCTTGTCGCCGCCGTTGAGCGCCGCCTTGTAGAGCGGGATCGCCTCGGCATAGCGGCCGTAGCCGACCATCGCATCGCCGGTGGCGCCCGCCACCTTCGGGTTGGACAGCGTCGACGGCTTCTGCGCATAGGCCGCGAGGGTCGATTCCTCGTCGCCGATCCGGTCCTTCTGGGCCTTGAAGGCCTCGTCGAAATTGGCGTCGGGGGTCGGGATCACCTTGCTCGCCCGGCCCTCCTTGATCAGCGAGACGACCTCGCCCGGAAGCGCCGCTTCGGTCGCCAGCGCCGTATATTCGAGATATTCGGCGCGCTGGAGCATCGCCTTGCTGGCGCGCATCAGGCGCAGCGTGTCGAGCGTCACATCCTTGGTCATGCCCGGCTGCTGCAACAGCACGAACAGCGTCTGCCGCCACACCTCGGGCGCGCTATAGTCGCGGAGGCGGAGCGCCAGCATCTCATTGGCCTCGGCGTCGCGCTTCGCGGCCTGGAGCGCCTTGATCGGCCGCACGTAAAGCTCGTCCGACGGCTGCTGTCCGGCGGCACGGGCGGCCTCGATCGTCGCCTTGGCGGTCGCGACGCCCTGATCGACCTGTCCGGCGTTCAGATAGCTGTCCATCAGCAGCAGGCCGAGTTGCGGCTCGGTCGAACCCGCGGCGCGGGCGGCCTCGAGCCGCTGGACGGCCTTCGGATAATCCTTTGCGCCATAGGCGAAGTTGCCGGCGAAGAAATTATAGGCGGCAAGGCTCTCGGGCGGGGTGATGCCCGAATCGAGCATCGCGTCGAGCCCCTGCCGCTGGAGCGACTGGTCCTTGTTCAGGATGCCGAGCTGCAATTGATAATAGGCCAGCCAATAGCGATCCTCGGTCGTCGATGCGGTGCCCTGCCCCTCGGTCAGCGCCGCCTGCAGCGCGGCGGCGTCCTTGGCGGCGGCGGCATCCATCATCTTCTTGACCGACGGCGTGAAGCCCTTGCTCGCGGAAATGCTGGTCCCCTTCGTCTCCTTCTTCGGCTTTTCCTTGGCCGCGGCAGGAAGGGGGGCGGTCGTCATCAGCGCGCAGCCCAGGACAGCGGCGATCGCCGTTGCGGGCATCGAGCGGAAACGGTTGAACATCAAGATCTCTCCTCTGAATCGGTTGCCTGGCCGATGATCCCGGGCGTAGCGGGGGCAGGCCGCGGTTCGATAACGCGGCTAAACCCCCTGCGTTGCCAAGGCAAGACGCCAGCATCGATATTTGCAGTGGAGGACGGCGGCTGAACGGGGTTTGAACCCGGTCCACCGATCAGCCGACGCCGTCGATCGCGCCGTGGATACGCCGCAGCACGGCGGGGTCGCCAGGCACGCCGGCCATTGCCTCTTCGGCGAGCTCGATCAGGGGAACGATGCCGAAGGTCGCCGCCAGCCCCTTGAGCCGCAACGCGGCGACGTGCCAGTTGGCGTCGCAGCGGGCGCGGAGCATCAGGTCGGCAAGGTCGCGCGCGCTGCCGGTGAAGGCCTGGCGCAGATCCATCATCATCGCCGCGTCGTCGCCGACCGCGGCCATCAGGTACCGATCGAGGGGGCCGCTATCGAACGACATTCCACAGCCCTGTCATGCCATGGTTAAGTTTCCGTTTCATGGTCGCCATTTGCTGCTAAGATGGAGGGATGGCAGGGGAAAAGAAGATCGTAGGGTTGTGGCGGGATTCCACGGAAAATCCGGCAGGCGGCGCCGAAGCGCCGGCCGCGCCGGACGCCGCCGCCGCGCCCGATGCGGCGACGCCGCAGGACGAAGCGTCGGCCGAGCGTGACTGGCTCGACCGGTCGGCGCTGATCGACAGCGAGACGATGGACGAAACCTCCGATCATGAATCCGGCGCGCGCCGGCGCGACCGCTTCGTCCCCGCGCTGCTGTGGGCGACAGGCCTCGGCTGGACGATCTTCGCCGCGGCCGCCGCGACCGATGGTTTCGCGCGCGCGCCGGCTTTTACCGAATGGTCCGCGCTGATCGCCACCATCGCGATGCCGCTGGCGCTGCTCGGCATCTTGTGGATGGCCTGGCTTCGCTCGGGACGCTCCGAACAGGCGCGCTTCGCGCATGTCGCGGCCGAGCTGCGCGAGGAAAACCGGGCGCTCAACGATTCGATGCAGGCGCTGGCCCGGCATCTTGCCGACGCGCAGCAACAGCTTTCGGATCAGGCGCGCACCGTGCAGCAGCTCGGACTCGATACCGTCGCGCGGCTGCACGAAAGCAGCGACCGGCTGGCGAGCAACGCCTCGGTGATCGCCAATGCGCACGACCAGCTTGCCCGTTCAGGCGATGTCGCGATGCAGCGCATGGACGGACTGCTCGCGGGCCTGCCGCGAATCGACGATGTGGCGCAGCGGCTCGCGGTGAATTTCCGCGAAGCCGGCCTCGTCGCGCATCAGCAGGGCGCCAACCTCGAAGCGCGGCTTGCCGCGCTGAGCGAGGAAAGCGCCCATGCGGCGCAGGTCGGTGAAGCGGCCGCCGCCAGCCTTCACGAAACGATCGGCGCCTTGCAGGCACAAACGAAAGAGACCGAGGCGAAGCTGCTGTTGGCGTCGGTGCAGGTCACCGAAGCGCAGGACGCTGCCCTGGCCCGGATGACCGACGGAAGCGCGGCGGCGCAGACGGCGCTCGAGACGGCGGTCGGCGCGATGGGCGCGCGGATGGCCGAGACGTGGGACGGGTTCCGCGACAGGCTCGCCGCCGCCGGACAGCAGATGGACGAGCGCCTTTCGGCAGCCCGCGACGCCGGCGATGCGATGGGCGCGCAGCTCGCCGCACATGGCGAGGCCAGCGAGGCGCTGGCCGCGCGGGTCAAGGCGCATGTGACCGAGATCGGCCAGCAGCTCGAGGTGCTCGATATCAGCGTCTCGGCCAGCACGGGCGTGATCGGCCGCGCGATCGACGACACCAAGGGGCAGCTTGCGACCTTCATGGCCACGGTCGAAAGCGGCAACGGATCGGCGCACCAGCTTATCGCGCATGCCGAATCGCTGCTGCTCGCGCTCGACGCCGTCACGCGCGAACTCGACGAGACGCTGCCGCACGCCCTCGACCGCCTAGGGGCGCACGGCAAGACGACGCAGGCAACGCTGGCGCAGATGCGCCCGATGCTCGAAGCCTCCGAAATGGTGGCGCAGTCGACGCTGTCGCACGTCAACGCCGTCCAGTCGGCGCTCGCGACCACCGAGGAGCGGATGGCGAGCCAGGCCGAAAGCCAGGAAGCGCTCGCCGGACGGATCAACGCCGTGCTGGCGGAAGCCGACGATGCGCTCGCGCGGCTGCGCGCCGGCGCGGACGCGTTCGCCGAACAGGGCGGCGCCCGGATGACCGCAACGCTCGACGAGGTGCGGACCACCGCCGAAGCCGCGGCCGCCGATGCGCGCCGGACGCTCGACGCGCTCGTCGCCGGCGCCCGCGAAACGATGACTGCCACCGCGACGGGCGCAATCGATGCCGCATTCAAGACCGAGGTGATGCAACAGCTCTCCGCGATCGAGGAGGCTTCGGCCCGCGCGGTATCGGCGGCGAACGGCGCCGCCGACCGGCTGATGCGGCAGCTCATCACGATCATGGACACCAGCGCCAGCGTCGAGCAGCGCGCCGTCGAGGCCGAACAGGCGATTGCCGCCTCCGACCGCGATTCGCTCGCCAAACAGGTCGGCGTGCTGACCGAGGCGCTGAAATCGACCGCGATCGACGTCACCAAGATCCTGTCGACCGAGGTCAGCGACACGGCCTGGGACGCCTATCTGAAGGGCGACCGCGGCGTCTTCGCCCGGCGCGCGGTCAAGCTGGTCGAGAATAGCGAAGCGAAGGAAATCCTGCGCCTTTACCAGAATGACGACGGGTTCCACGCCGCGGTGAACCAGTTCATCCACGATTTCGAGGCGATGCTCCGCCTGCTGCTCGGCGCGCGCGACGGGTCGGCGATCAGCGTCACCTTGCTCTCGTCCGACATCGGCAAGCTCTATGTCGCGCTCGCGCAGGCGATCGACCGGCTACGGGGCTGAACTCGCGTCGTTTGGGTAATGGCGCGGCTCGAAGAGAGCGTGTGCTCCCGCGTAGGCGGGAGCCCAGAGCGGCTATAGCATCGAGCCTTAAATCTGACCCGTCGTCCCGTTCGTGTCGAGCGAAGTCGAGACACCCATCTGTGTGGCGCAAGGCCGATGAGTGTCTCGACTTCGCTCGACACGAACGGATAAGGGGCGTTGCAGGCTTATGGCACGCCGCTCTAAAGCCAAGTTTGGCGTTTTGCCGCTCTGGGTCCCCGCCTTCGCGGGGACACGGCATATTCACTTTATTTATTGAAAAGCGGTCTGCCGATCGCTGGAGCGCCTCGCGGGCGGCGCGTCAGGCGCGGCCCGCGATCACGTCGGGATCGACCCAGCCCTGCTTGTACGCGATGTAGAAGGCGAGGAAGATGGCGGCGCTCAGCATCGTCATCTGGGCCAGCACGCGCAGCGGCCGGAAATGCGCCGGCGCACCCGGTTCCTGCCCCCTGACCAGCGGCACGGCGTCGTCACCGGCCCGCCGCCCGTGAAACGGCAGCACGAAGAAAGCGCTGAAGATCCACAGCAGAAAATAAATGGCGACGGCCGAGGTCCACTTCATCGCGTCGTCTTCCCCATCACAGATCGACGACCAGCACGTCGACGATCGGCTTCTTTCCGGTCCAGTCGGTCGCTACGCGGCGCACGGCGAGGCGGATCGCTTCCCTGAGCGCATCCGGGCTTCGCGCCGGACCGGTCGCGGCCTGCTCGGCCGCGTCGTTCATTTCGTCGAGGAAGGCGTCGCGCTCATCCTCGACCGGCACGCCGCGATAATGGATGCGGTTGTCGGCGAAGCGCCCGCCGTTGAACACGACCGCGACCGAAATCTGGCCGTTGATCGCCAGCTTGCGCCGTTCGTTGATCGTCTCGCCATCGGCGGGCAGGATCACGTCGCCGTCGAGGATCAGCCGCCCCGCGCGCACGCGCTCGACGATCCGCGCCGGCCCCGGCGCGAGCCGCACGAGGTCGCCATTTTCCTGCACCAGCGCATCGGGGACGCCGCGTTCGCGCGCGAAACGCGCCTGTTCGTGCATATGGCGGATTTCGCCGTGCACCGGCACGATCAGCTTCGGCCGCAGCCAGCCATAAAGCGCCGCGAGTTCGGGCTGGCCGGGGTGGCCGCTGACATGGATATGCGCCTGTTTCTCGGTGACGGTCAGCACGTCCTTTGCCGCGAGCTGGTTCATGATCCGCCCGATGGCGATCTCGTTGCCCGGAATCTGCTTCGAGGAGAAGACGACCGTGTCGCCCGCTTCGAGCTTGATCTGATGACCGTCGCCCGCCATGCGCGCAAGCGCCGCGCGCGGCTCGCCCTGCCCGCCGGTCGCGACCACCATCAGCTTGTCGCGCGGCAGCCGCATCGCCTCGTCGAAATCGACGGTGGGCGGGAAATCCTTGAGATAGCCGACCGCCCGGGCGACGCCGAGGATGCGGTCGAGCGAGCGCCCCGCGACGCACAGGCTGCGCCCCGTCGCCCGCGCGACATCGCCCAGCGTCTTGAGTCGCGCGGCGTTGGACGCGAAGGTCGTGACGACGACGCGGCCGCGCGCCGAACCCACCGCTTCGAGCAGGCCGTCGTGCAACGCGCCTTCGCTTCCCGACGCCTGCGCATTGAAGACGTTGGTCGAATCGCAGACGAGCACGTCGACGCCCTCGTCGCCGACCGCGGTCAGCGCGGCGGCGCTCGACGGCGTGCCGAGCACCGGATCGTCGTCGAGCTTCCAGTCGCCGGTGTGAAAGATGCGGCCGTAGGGCGTGTCGATCACCGCCGCGCTCATCTCGAGGATCGAATGCGCGAGGGGCATCAGGCGGATGCCGAAGGGGCCGAGTCGGAATTGCGCGTCGAGATCGACGGTGCGGATCTCGACCTCCTTCTCCAGCCCCTCCTCGGCCAGCTTGTGCGCGATCAGTCCGGCGGTGAAGCGATTGGCATAGAGCGGCACGCCGAGGTCGGCGGCGAGATAGGGAAGCGCGCCGATATGATCCTCGTGCCCGTGCGTCAGCACGATGCCGAGCAGGTCGGCCTTGCGATCTTCGATGAATTCGAGATCGGGCATGACGATGTCGATACCCGGATAATCGTGCGACCCGAAGGTCACGCCGAGGTCGAGCATGATCCACTTGCCGTCGCAGCCATAAAGGTTGGCGTTCATGCCGATCTCGCCCGATCCGCCGAGCGCGACGAAGAGCAGTTCCTTGCCGGGGGTCGTCATGCGTCCTGTCCTCGCTGGTGATAGAGGTGCATCAGGCCGTTCAGCGTCAGGTCGGGCTCGATATGGTCGAACAGATGCGCGTGCTGTTCGAACAGCGGCGCGAGTCCGCCGGTCGCGATGACGGTCATCGGCGCGCCGACCTCCGCCTTCATGCGCGCGATCAGGCCTTCGATCATCGCGACATAGCCCCAATAGACGCCGATCAGCATCTGGCTTTCGGTCGTGCGGCCGATGACGCTGGCGCTGGCCGGCGCCTCGATCGCGATGCGCGGCAGCTTGGCCGCCGCGGCGACCAGCGCCTCCAGCGACAGGTTGACGCCGGGCGCGATGATTCCGCCCATATAGGCGCCCTCCGGCCCGATATGATCGAAGGTGGTCGCGGTACCGAAGCTGACGACCAGCTTGTCCCGCCGCGGTGCGATGGCCTGCGCCGCGATGGCATTGCAGGCGCGGTCGGCCCCGACCGATTGCGGCTCGTCGACTCTGAGCGCGATGCCCCAGCTCACCGGATCGCGCCCGGCGATCAGCGCTTCGACCCCGAAATATTTCTGCGCGAGCAGGCGCAGATTATGCAACGCGCGCGGCACGACGGTCGAGATGATGACCGCGTCGATGGCGCGCCGGTCGCGCCCCTCGATGCGCAGCAACTGGTCGAGCCAGACCATATATTCGTCGGCGGTGCGGCGGTCGTCGGTCGCGATCCGCCAGCGCGCGAGCGGCTGCCCCGCCGCGCCGTCGTACAGCGCGAACTTGGCGTTGGTGTTGCCGACGTCGATTGCGAGCAGCATCGCTTACTCCCCTTCCCTGACCGGGCGGCGAAGCTCGACATCGCCCGCATGGATCAGCATGACCGTCCCGTCCGCGCCGCGCAAGCGCAGCGCCCCGTCGGGCGCGAGGCCGTCGAACGTCCCGTCGATGCCCTGTTCCGACACATGGAGCGGCGTTCCGACCGGATGGCCGAGCGGCAGCCAGGCGCGCACGATGCTGGGGACGCCTTCCTGTCGCCACGTCCACAACGCGTCCATCAGCGCCACCGCCAGCGCGTCGGCAAACCGGTCGCGGTCGATGGCGACGCCGCGGCTTGCAAAGGAAAAGGTCGGGCGATCCGGCAGATCGGGCGCGACGGCCAGATTGACGCCGATGCCGATCACCACGGTATCGCCCGCCCTTTCGAGCAGGATTCCCGAACATTTCGCGCCGTCGACGAGCAGGTCGTTCGGCCATTTGACCTGGATCGGAATCTGCGGCGCAAAGGCCGCGAGGGCCCGCGCCAGCGCGACCGCTGCGACCAGCGCCAACGTCGAGGCCGGCGGATCGGCGGCGGTCAGCCGCACCACGGTCGAGCCCATGAAATTGCCGAGCCCGTCGCCCCATGGCCGGCCGAGCCGCCCGTGTCCGGCGGTCTGGCGATCGGCGACCAGCCAATGGCCTTCGCCGACATGCTCGCCGCCTGCCAGCCGCGCCAGCAGGTCGGCATTGGTCGAACCTGTCTGCGCGATCCGCTCGATCGGCGGGATCAGAACAGCACCGATGCGGCGCCCGCCGCGGCCACCGCCAGCATCGGGATGAACAGATAGCCGATCACCGACAGCCACAGCGCGCTGACGCCGATCACCGCGCCCTCGATCCGCGATCCGTCGTTGCGGATCACCGCATCGGCCTCGTCGTCGAAGAACATCGTCTTGACGATCGCAATATAATAGAAGGCGCCGATCACCGACACGACCACCCCGGCCACCGCCAGCGGGACGAGCCCGGCGTTCACCGCGGCCTCGAACACCAGATACTTCGGCCAGAATCCGAACAGCGGCGGGATCGCAGCGAGGCTGAACAGGAACACCGCCATCGCCGCGGCGAGCCCCGGCTGGCGCTTCGACAGGCCGGCGTAGGCGGGAATGCTTTCCACCATGCGCCCATCGGCGTCGCGAAGCTGCATCACGAACAGGAACGCCCCGATCGTGGTGACGACATAGACGAGCAGATAGGTCAGCACCGCCTCGACCCCCTGCTGCGTCCCGGCGGCGAGGCCGATCAGCATGAAGCCGACGTTGTTGATCGACGAATAGGCAAGCAGGCGCTTGATATTCTTCTGCCCGATCGCGCCGACCGCGCCGAGGATGATCGAAGCGAGCGACAGGAAGATGATGATCTGCTGCCACGCGGCGAGCGCCGGGCCGGCCGATCCCATCGCGTCGATCACGACGCGCACGAGCAGCGCCATCGCCGCCACCTTGGGTGCGCTGGCGAACAGCGTCGTCACCGGGGTCGGCGCGCCTTCGTAGACGTCGGGCGTCCACATGTGGAACGGCACGGCGCTGATCTTGAACGCGAGGCCCGCGATCACGAAGACGATACCGAACAGCAGCCCGATGTTGATCCCGTCGCCCATCGCGCGCGCGATGCCGGCGAAATCGGTCGTGCCCGAGAAGCCGTAAAGCAGCGAGATGCCGAACAGCAGGAAGCCCGACGCCAGCGCGCCGAGGACGAAATATTTGAGCCCCGCCTCGCTCGACCGGTCGTCGCCGCGCATGAAGCTGGCGAGCACATAGGAGCCGAGGCTGTTGAGTTCGAGCCCGATATAGAGCGTCATCAGGTCGCGCGACGCGGCCATGATCCCCATGCCGAGCGTCGCGAAGACGATCAGCGCCGAATATTCGGCGCGCATGCCTTCGCCGAAATAGCGCGGCGCGATCGCGATGCAGACGAAGCTCGCGGCATAGATGATCAGCTTGGCGAAACCGCCGAAATCGTCGACCGCGAGGGTTCCCGAAAAGACCGAGGCCTGGGTCCCGAACAGCGCCACCACAGCAGCCGCGCCGGCAGCCAGCGTCAGCAGCGACGCAAGCTGGTAGAGCCCGACCCGGCGGTCGCCGCCGAACGTACCGAGCAGCAGCGTGACCAGCCCGCCGATCGTCAGGATCAGCTCGGGCCAGATGAGAGCGAGATCGGCGGTCATTGCACGCCTCCCGCATGGTGTGCGTCGCCCGTTGCGGCGGCTTTCGGCTTGGCGGCGGCAAGCTGCGCGTCGCCCGCGGGCTTGGTCGGGGCCAGCCGCGCGACCACCGTCGTCACGTCACCACGCATCGGCGCGAGGAAGCTTTCGGGATAGACGCCCATCCATAGCGTCACCGCGGCCAGCGGCACGAAGATCGCCCATTCGCGCGGATTGAGGTCGGGCATCGCCTTCACATCGTCCTTGGTCAGTTCGCCGAACACGACGCGGCGGTAGAGGTAAAGCATATAGGCGGCGCCGAGGATGATGCCCGTGGTGCACGCCAGCGCGGCCCAGCTCGACGCCTCATAGAGGCCGGCAAGGCTCAGGAATTCGCCGACGAAGCCGCTGGTCCCCGGCAGGCCGATCGACGCCATGGTGAACAGCAGGAAGAACAGCGCATAGGCCGGCATGTTCACCGCAAGCCCGCCGTAGCGGTCGATCTCGCGCGTGTGCAGCCGGTCATAGATGACACCGACGCAGAAGAAGAGCGCGGCCGACACGACGCCGTGGCTGAGCATGACGATCAGCGCGCCCTCGATCCCCTGCTGGTTGAAGGCGTAGAGGCCAGCGGTGACGATCGCCATGTGCGCGACCGACGAATAGGCGATCAGCTTCTTCATGTCGCTCTGCACCAGCGCGACGAGGCTGGTGTAGATCACCGCGACCATCGACAGCCCGAAGATCAGCCACATGAACTGTGCCGAGGCGTCGGGGAACATCGGCATCATGAAGCGCAGGAAGCCATAGCTGCCCATCTTCAGCAGCACGCCCGCCAGGATCATCGACCCCGCCGTCGGTGCCTGGACGTGCGCGTCGGGCAACCAGGTGTGAACCGGCCACATCGGCATCTTGACCGCCATGCTGGCGAAGAAGGCGAGCCACAGCCAGGTCTGCATCTCCGGCGGGAAGTCGTAGTTGAGCAGCACCGGGATTTCGGTCGTCCCCGCCTCGCGGATCATCGCGATCATCGCGAGCAGCATCAGCACCGACCCGAGCAGCGTGTAGAGGAAGAATTTGTAAGCCGCGTAACGGCGGTTCGCTCCGCCCCAGATGCCGATGATCAGATACATCGGGATCAGCACGCCTTCGAAGAAGATGTAGAAGAGCAGCAGGTCCTGCGCCACGAAGACGCCGATCATGATCACTTCCATGATCAGGAACATCGCCATGTAGAGCCCGACGCGCTCCTTGACCGATTCCCAGCTCGCGAGGATGCACAGCGGCATCAGGAAAGCGCTGAGCACGACCAGCATCATCGCGACGCCATCGACGCCGAGCGCCCACTGGAAGCGGCCGAACAGGTCGGCGCGTTCGACGAACTGCCACTGCGCGCCGCCGATGTCGAACTGCGTCCACATCAGCACCGCGAGCGCGAAGTCGAGCAGCGTCGCCGCGAGCGCGACCTGGCGTGCAGGCCGCGCCTCCAGGAACAGGCAGAGGATGGCGGCGACCATGGGGATCGCCAGCATCAGCGACAGGATGGGAAGCCCGCTCACAGGAAATTCACCATGGCCCAGCTGGCGAGGCCGACAAGACCGAGCAGCATCACGAACGCATATCCATAAACATAACCCGATTGCAGCCGGACCGCGAGCCGCGTGCCCCCCTCGACGAGCGCCGCGGCGCCATCGGGACCGAAGCGGTCGATGGTGCCCTCATCTCCCCGCTTCCAGAAGAAGCGGCCGATCGCGAAGGCGGGCTTCACGAACAGGATGTCGTAAAGCTCGTCGAAATACCATTTGTTGTACAGGAAGCGGTGCAGCAGCTTGAACTGCGCGACGAACTTCTCCGGCAGGCTGGTGTCGCGGATATAGCTGTTCCACGCGAGGAACAGGCCGATCGCCATGACCGTGAACGGCATCCACTTGACCCACAGCGGCACCTCGTGCGCGGCGTGCATCAGATGCTCGTCGAAGAACAGGCTGCCCTTCCAGAAGGCCGCGCCTTCCTCCGGATAGATGAACTGGTGGTGGAAGAGGATGCCGGCGAACACCGCGCCGAGCGACAGCACCACCAGCGGGATCAGCATCGACAGCGGGCTTTCGTGCGGATGATAGCCCGCGGTGCCGTCGCCGTGCGCTTCATGATGATGCGCGTGATCGTCGTGGCCGTAGCCATGATCGTCGTGCACCGCGTGCTGGATATGCTCGCTCTGCTCCCAGCGCGGCTTGCCGTGAAAGGTCAGGAAGACGAGCCGCCACGAATAGAAGCTGGTGAGCAACGCGGCGAAGATGCCGACCCAGAAGGCGATGACGCCACCGCCGCCCGACGCGAAGGCCGCCTCGAGGATGCCGTCCTTCGAATAGAAGCCGGCGAAGCCCGCGACGCCCGCGATCCCGACGCCGGTGATCGCCAGCGTCCCCGCCATCATCGCCCAATAGGTGAGCGGGATATGCTTACGGAGCGCGCCGTAATAGCGCATGTCCTGTTCATGGTGCATCGCGTGGATGACGCTGCCCGCGCCCAGGAACAGCAGCGCCTTGAAGAAGGCGTGCGTGAACAGGTGGAACATCGCCGCGCCATAGGCACCGACGCCCGCCGCGAAGAACATGTAGCCGAGCTGCGAACAGGTCGAATAGGCGATGACGCGCTTGATGTCCCATTGCGTCGTGCCGACCGTCGCGGCGAACAGGCAGGTCGCGGCGCCGACGAAGGTCACGACGCCGAGCGCGACCGGCGCCGCCTCGAACATCGGCGACAGGCGGCACACCATGAACACGCCCGCCGTTACCATCGTCGCGGCGTGGATCAGCGCCGACACCGGGGTCGGGCCCTCCATCGCGTCGGGAAGCCAAGTGTGCAGCCCGAGCTGCGCCGACTTGCCCATCGCGCCGATGAACAGCAGCAGGCAGAGCACGGTCATCGTGTCGAGCCGCATGCCGAGGAAACCGATCGTCGTGCCCGCCATGCCCGGCGCGGCGTCGAGGATCGCGGGGATCGACACGGTGCCGAACACCAGGAAGGTGCCGAAGATGCCGAGCATGAAACCGAGGTCGCCGACGCGGTTGACGACGAACGCCTTGATCGCCGCGGCGTTGGCGCTCGGCTTCTTGTACCAGAAGCCGATCAGCAGATAGGAGGCGAGACCGACGCCCTCCCAGCCGAAGAACATCTGGACGAGGTTGTTCGCGGTCACCAGCATCAGCATCGCGAAGGTGAACAGCGACAGATAGGCGAAGAAGCGCGGCTGGTCCGGGTCCTCGGCCATATAGCCCCAGCTGTAAAGATGGACGAGCGCCGACACCGTCGTCACCACCACCAGCATCACCGCGGTCAGCGTGTCGACGCGCAATTCCCAGTTGAACTGGAGCGCGCCCGACTGGACCCAGTGCAGCACCGGCGTCACGCTCGCCTCGCCCGTTCCCGCGACGAAGGAGAGGAAGATCGGCCAGCTGAGCACGCAGCTCGCGAACAGCGCGCCCGTCGTGATGATTTTCGACGGCACATTGCCGATCACGCGCTGGCCCAGCCCTGCGACGAGAGCCGCGAGCAGCGGCAGGAAAACGATAGCCTGGATCACCGGCTTACCCCTTCATCCGGTTGGCATCGTCGACGGCAATGGTGCCGCGGCCGCGGAAATAGATGACGATGATCGCGAGCCCGATCGCGGCTTCGCCCGCGGCGACGGTCAGCACGAACATCGCGAAGACCTGCCCGACCAGATCGCCGAGCGCGGCGCTGAACGCGACGAGATTGATGTTCACCGCGAGCAGGATCAGTTCGATCGCCATCAGGATGACGATGATGTTCTTGCGGTTGATGAAGATGCCGAGCACGCCGAGCGTGAACAGCACCGCCGAAACGGCAAGATAATGGCCGACCGAAATCACAGTTCCATCCCCTGCCCGACGCCCGGATCGACCAGCCGCGTCGCTTCCCACGGGCGGCGGCGGTTCTGCGCGGCGATGTTCTGGTTGCGCGTGCCGCCGCGCCGGCGATGCGTCAGCGCGATCGCGCCGACCATCGCGACGAGCAGGATCAGGCCCGCCGCCTCGAACAGGAAGATGTAGCGCGTGTAGAGCAGTTCGCCGATCTGCTGGATATTGCTTGTATCGCTTGCGATCGGCGCGGCGCGATTGGCGAGGTCGATCCCGCCCGCGCTCCATGCCCCGACGGCAAAGACCAGTTCGGCGGCGAGGATGATCGCGACGAGCGCGCCCAGCGGCAGATAGCGCACGAAACCGGCGCGCAGTTCGGCGAAATCGATGTCGAGCATCATCACGACGAACAGGAACAGCACCGCGACCGCGCCGACATAGACGATGACGAGCAGCATCGCGATGAACTCGGCCCCCGCGAGCAGCATCAGTCCTGCCGCGTTGAAGAAGGCGAGGATCAGCCACATGACGCTGTGGACCGGGTTGCGCGCGAGGATCACCATCGCGGCCGCGGCGATGGTGACGGTTGCGAAGAGATAGAAGGCGATGAGCTGAATCATGTCCGCGCGCCCTTACCGATAGGGCGCGTCGGCGGCAAGATTGGCCGCGATCGCGCGCTCCCATTTGTCGCCGTTGGCGAGCAGCTTGGCCTTGTCATAGAGCAGTTCCTCGCGCGTTTCGGTCGCGAATTCGAAGTTCGGCCCCTCGACGATCGCATCGACCGGGCAGGCTTCCTGGCAGAAACCGCAATAGATGCACTTGGTCATATCGATGTCGTAGCGCGTCGTGCGGCGCGACCCGTCGTCGCGCGGTTCTGCCTCGATCGTGATCGCCTGCGCCGGGCAGACCGCTTCGCACAGCTTGCACGCGATGCAGCGCTCTTCGCCGTTCGGATAGCGGCGCAACGCATGCTCGCCGCGGAACCGGGGCGACAGCGGATTCTTCTCGAAGGGATAGTTGATCGTCGCCTTCGGCTTGAAGAAATATTTGAGCGTCAGCCAGTGCGCCTGCACGAACTCCCACAGGGTGAAGGTTCTGACGAGATGGGCGATGTTACTCATGAATACCTCGTCAGCATCAGATAGCCGGACACCAGGAACACCCAGAAGAGCGAGATCGGCAGGAAGACCTTCCAGCCCAGCCGCATGAGCTGGTCGTAGCGGTAACGCGGGACGGTCGCCTTCACCCAGGAAAAGACGAAGAAGAAGAAGAAGATCTTCGCGAACAGCCAGATCCAGCCGGGCACGGCATAGAGCGGCGCCCAGTCGATCGGCGGCAGCCAGCCACCCCAGAACAGGATCGCGTTGAGCGCGCACATCAGCAGCACATTCGCATATTCTCCGAGCCAGAACAGCGCGAAGCTCATCGACGAATATTCGGTCTGATAGCCCGCGACGAGCTCGCTTTCGGCCTCGGTCAGGTCGAACGGCGTGCGCGCGGTCTCGGCCAGCGACGAGATGAAGAACAGCACCGCGAGCGGGAAGAGCAGCAGGTTGAAGCCGAAGGCGTTGACCAGCCCAAGCCCGTGCCCCTGCTGCGCCTTGACGATCTCATTGAGGTTGAAGCTGTCGGCGAACAGCACGACGCCGATCAGGATGAAACCGATCGACACTTCATAGGAAATCATCTGCGCCGACGCGCGAAGCGCGGAAAAGAAGGGGTATTTGGAGTTCGACGACCAGCCCGACAGGATGACGCCATAGACGCCGAGCGACGAGATGGCGAGGATGTAGAGCAGCCCGATATTGATGTCGGCGAGCACCGCGCCCGAATTGAACGGGATCACCGCCCACGCCATCAGCGCCACCGTGAAGGTGATGATCGGCGCGATCAGGAACAGGCCGCGGTTGGCGCCCGACGGGATGATCGTTTCCTGGAGGAACACCTTGAGTCCGTCGGCGAAGCTCTGGAGCAGGCCGAAAGGTCCGACGACGTTCGGCCCGCGCCGCAGCGCCATCGCCGCCCAGATCTTGCGGTCGGCATAGATGATCATCGCCACCGCGAGCATCAGCGGCAGCGCGATCAGCAGGATGCCGCAGATGGTGGCAAGCCCCCACGCCCATTCGTAGGACAGGCCGAGATTCTGGAAAAACTCGGTCATTCTGCCGCCTCCGCAAAATCGACGCCGTGGAGCAGTTCGTCCGAGCAGCGCTGCATCGTCGGCGAGGCGCGGCAGATGGCGTTGGTCAGGTAGAAATCCTTGATCGGCGACGGAATTTCGCGCGCCTCGGGCTTGGCGGGCAGCTTGGGTAAGTCATTAAAGTCTTCTGGCCAGCCGTAATCGACCAGCCCTTCGATACCCAGTTCCGGCACCGCCGCAATCATCGCCGCGCGGCACTCGTCAAAGCTGTCGAAGCCGACCGAAACGCCCAGCGCGTCGGCGAGGGCGCGGAAGATGCTCCAGTCCTCGCGCGCGTCGCCGGGCGCGAACACCGCCTTGTCGCTGCGCTGGACGCGGCCCTCGGTGTTGACCGTGGTGAAATCCTTCTCGGTCCACGCCGCGGCGGGCAGGATGACGTCGGCGGCGTGCGCGCCCTTGTCGCCGTGATGGCCGACATAGACCTTCAGCGTTCCATCGAACGCCGCGAAATCGACGTCGTCGGCGCCAAGGAAGAAGGCCAGCTTCGGCTTGGCCGCGATCACGTCGTTGATGCCGCCCGGCTGCGAATAGCCGAGCATCAGCGCGCCCATGCGCGCGGCGGAGAAATGGACGACGTTGAAGCCGTTCCAGCCGTCCCTGACCGCGTTCACGCTCCTGGCGAGTGCGAGGCCGGCGCCGTGGACGCCGGGCACCGACAGCGCGCCGCCGCCGAATATGAGCATCGGCCGCTCGGCGCCCTTCAGCGCATCGAGCGCCGCCTTGGGCAGCTTCGCGACGAGCGAGGCGTCGTTGCCAAGCCATTCGACCTTGTAGGTCAGGTCGATCTCGGGCCCGATGCCGAACACCTTCGCGCCCTTCTTGTACACCGCCTTGCGGACGCGCGTATTGATGAGCGGCGCTTCCCAGCGCAGGTTGGTGCCGACGAGCAGGATCACGTCGGCATTCTCCGCCTCGGCGATCGTCGTGTTGAAATTGACCGCCGACAGGCTGGTGACGTCATAGGCAAGCCCGGTCTGGCGCCCCTCGAACAGATGGCCGCCGAGCGCGGTCACCAGCGCCTTCGCCGCGAACATCGTCTCGCAGTCGGCCATGTCGCCCGCGATTGCCGCGACCGAAGCACCGGCATTCGCGGCCCTGATCGCCTCGAACGCCTCGGCCCAGCTCGCCTCGACGAGCTGGCCGTCCTTGCGGACATAGGGACGGTCCAGGCGGCGACGGATCAGGCCGTCGACATGGTGGCGCGTCTTGTCGCTCGCCCATTCCTCGTTCACGTCGTCGTTGACGCGCGGCAGCACGCGCAGCACCTGTCGCCCGCGGCTGTCGATGCGGACGTTGGTGCCGACAGCATCGCTCATGTCGATGCCGAGCGTCTTGGTCAGCTCCCACGGCCGCGCCTCGAACGCATAGGGCTTGCTGGTCAGCGCGCCGACCGGGCAGAGATCGACGACGTTGCCCGAAAGCTCGCTCGCGACCGCACGCTCCAGATAGGAGGTGATCTGCATATTCTCGCCGCGATAGAGGGCGCCGATATCCTCGACCCCCGCGACCTCTTCCGCGAAACGGACGCAGCGCGTGCACTGGATGCAGCGGGTCATGATCGTCTTGACGATCGGCCCCATATATTTCTCGGTCACCGCGCGCTTGTTCTCGTGAAAGCGCGATCCGCCGCGGCCGTAGGCGACCGCCTGATCCTGCAGGTCGCATTCGCCGCCCTGGTCGCAGATCGGGCAGTCGAGCGGATGGTTGATGAGCAGGAACTCCATCACCCCTTCGCGCGCCTTCTTGACCATCGGGCTGTCGGTGCGGATGATCTGCCCGTCGGATGCGGGCAGCGCGCACGATGCCTGCGGCTTCGGCGGCCCCGGCGACACCTCGACCAGGCACATGCGGCAATTGCCGGCGATCGACAGCCGCTCATGATAGCAGAAGCGCGGGATTTCCTTCCCCGCCATCTCGCACGCCTGCAGGACCGTCGCGCCCTGTGGAACATCGAGTTCGATGCCGTCTACGGTTACTTTAGGCATTATTCCGCGGCCTCCATCATGCCGCCATTTTCGCGGATACGGCGCTCCAGTTCGGGGCGGAAATGGCGGATCAGGCCCTGGATCGGCCACGCCGCCGCGTCGCCCAGCGCGCAGATGGTGTGGCCTTCGACCTGCTTGGTCACGTCGAACAGCGTGTCGATCTCATCGATCGTCGCGTCGCCGGTGCGCAGGCGTTCCATCACGCGCCACATCCAGCCGGTGCCCTCGCGGCACGGGGTGCACTGGCCGCAGCTTTCGTGCTTGTAGAAATAGCTGATGCGGCTGATCGCCTGGACGACGTCGGTCGACTTGTCCATCACGATCGCGGCGGCGGTGCCGAGGCCCGACCCGAGCGCCTTCAGCCCGTCGAAATCCATCGGCGCGTCCATGATCTCGGCCGCCGGGACCAGCGGCACCGACGATCCGCCGGGGATCACCGCGAGCAGATTGTCCCAGCCGCCGCGGATGCCGCCGCAATGTTTTTCGATCAGTTCGCGGAAGGTGATGCCCATCTCTTCCTCGACCACGCACGGCCGCTCGACATGGCCGCTGATCTGGAAAAGCTTGGTGCCCTTGTTGTTTTCGCGCCCGAAGCTCGCGAACCACGCCGCGCCGCGGCGCAGGATCGTCGGCACGACCGCGATGCTCTCGACATTGTTGACCGTCGTCGGACAGCCATAGAGGCCCGCGCCCGCCGGGAACGGCGGTTTCAGGCGCGGCTGCCCCTTCTTGCCTTCGAGGCTTTCGATCATCGCGGTTTCTTCGCCGCAGATATAGGCGCCGGCGCCGCGGTGGACGAAGACGTCGAAGTCGTAGCCCGATTTCGCGGCATTCTTGCCGAGCAGGCCGGCGTCATACGCCTCCTGCACCGCGGCGAAGAGCGTTTCGGCCTCGCGGATGAACTCGCCGCGAATGTAGATATAGGCCGCGCGCGCGCGCATCGCATAGCCGGCGATCAGCGCGCCCTCGATCAGCTTGTGCGGATCGTGGCGGATGATCTCGCGGTCCTTGCACGACCCCGGCTCGGATTCGTCGGCGTTGATGACGAGGAAGCTCGGACGATCCTCGCGCGGCTCCTTGGGCATGAACGACCATTTGAGCCCCGTGGGGAAGCCCGCGCCGCCGCGTCCGCGCAGGCCCGACGCCTTGACCTCCTCGATGATCGCGTCCTGGCCGCGCTTCAGCAGATCCTTGGTCTTGTCCCAATCCCCGCGCGCCTGCGCGGCCTTCAGGTTCCACGGCTGGAACCCGTAGAGGTTGGTAAAGATGCGATCCTTGTCGGCGAGGCTCATGCGTCCCCTCCTGCCGCATCGTCACCCCGGACTTGATCCGGGGTCCATTCGGCGCTCACGCCAATGGACGAAGGAAGAATGGATGCCGGATCAAGTCCGGCATGACGAAGGAAAAGGGTGTCGGCTCTCATCCTCACCACTCCTTCCGGTAATCGTGGTTCGCCGACACCATTTCGGTCAGCGTCGTCGGGCCGCCCTCGGGATCGCTGGTGTGGCGCTTCGGGTTCTGCGTCCCGGTCTTCGGCTGATTGCCCGCCGCCAGATCGTCGAGGATGCGGGTCATGCTGTCGTAGTCGAGGTCTTCATAATTATCGTCGTTGATCTGGACCATCGGCGCGTTGGTGCAATTGCCCATGCACTCGACCTCGGTCAGCGTGAACAGGCCGTCGGGGGTGGTCTTTCCCTTGACCATGCCGCGGTTCTTGCACGCCGCCATGACATCGTCCGACCCGCGCAGCATGCACGGCGTCGTCCCGCAGACCTGCACATGATAGCGGCCGACCGGCGCGAGATTGTACATGGTATAGAAGGTCGCGACCTCGTAGGCGCGGATATAGGGCATATCGAGCTGCGCGGCGACATATTCGATCACCGGTATCGGCAGCCAGCCCTGCGTGTTTGTCGCTGCCCCCACCTGCCGCTGCGCGAGGTCGAGCAGCGGCATCACCGCCGAGCGCTGCCGTCCCGCGGGGTAGCGCGCGATGATGACCTTCGCCTGTTCGGCATTTTCGGGCGTCCACGCGAAATCGCCCCAGCGCGCGCGGACTTCGGCTTCGTCGGGGATGTTGGGTGCGTCAGCCATTAGCGGTCACACTCTCCGAAAACGACGTCGATGGCGCCGATGATTGCAGTCGTGTCGGCGAGCATGTGGCCCTTGGTCATCATGTCCATCGCCTGAAGGTGGCTGAACGCCGTCGGGCGGATCTTGCAGCGGTACGGCTTGTTGCTGCCGTCGCTGACCAGATAGACGCCGAATTCGCCCTTCGGGCTTTCGGTCGCCACGTAAACCTCGCCCGCGGGGACGTGGAAGCCCTCGGTGTAGAGCTTGAAGTGATGGATCAGCGATTCCATCGAGCTCTTCATCTCGGCGCGCTTCGGCGGCACGACCTTGCGGTCGAGGCTGGCGACCGGGCCGCTCGGCATGTCGCGCAGGCACTGCTTGATGATGCGCGCCGACTGATAGACTTCCTGCACGCGGACCATGAAACGGTCGTAGCAGTCGCCGCGCGTGCCGACCGGAATGTCGAATTCCATCTGCGCATAGGCGTCATAGGGCTGGCTCTTGCGGATATCCCACGGAATGCCGCTGCCGCGGATCATCGGGCCCGAGAAACCCCATGCCAGCGCGTCTTCCTTGCTCACCGTCGCGATATCGACGTTGCGCTGCTTGAAGATGCGGTTGTCGATGACGAGGCTCATCGCATCGCCAAACAGCTTCGGCAGGCGCGTCTCGCACCATTCGCCGATGTCGACGAGCAGCTTTTCGGGCGCATCCTGATGCACGCCGCCGGGGCGGAACCACGCCGAGTGCATGCGCGCGCCCGACGCGCGTTCGAAGAAGTTCAGGCAATCCTCGCGCAGTTCGAACACCCACAGGTTCGGGGTCATCGCGCCGACGTCCATCACGTGCGACCCGATGTTGAGCATGTGGTTGCAGATGCGCGTCAGTTCGGCGAACAGCGTCCGCAGATATTGCGCGCGCGCCGGCACCTCCAGATCAAGGAGCTTCTCGATCGCGAGGACGTAGCTGTGCTCCATCCCCAGCGGCGAGCAATAGTCGAGCCGGTCGAAATAGGGCAGCGCCTGAAGATAGGTCTTGTATTCGATCAGCTTTTCGGTGCCGCGGTGGAGCAGGCCGACATGCGGATCGACGCGCTCGATGATCTCGCCGTCGAGCTCCATCACCAGCCGCAGCACGCCGTGCGCCGCAGGGTGCTGCGGGCCGAAGTTGATCGTGTAGTTCGTCACCGCCTGGTCGCCCGCCGTGTCCGCGGTGTCGACCGGATAGCCTTCGAACATGTCGCTGCCGTGATGCCGGACCGTGGGAGAATCGGTCATGCGTCACCTCCTTTGGGCTTGCGCGGCGCGCGCGGCTTGGCCGGAGCCTTCGCCTTCGCGGGGGCCTTCTCGGCCTTCGCGGTCGCGGGCGTCTTCGCCTTCGACGCGGGCTTGGCCTTGGCGCCGTCTTCGCTTGTCTTCGCGGCGGCGTCGTTCGCCTTGCTCCCCGCGCCCGTCTGCGTCGGCTTGTCGGTGGTCTTGGGAGTCGGCGGCGGCGCGGCCTTGGCCTCGTCGGCCTTCTTGACCTGGTCGGCAGTCATCGGGGTGGGCGCGCCCTTGCCCGGTGCCTCGCCCGTGCCGCCCGCCTTTTCGTCGCCCGGCAGGATATAGTCGGCGCCTTCCCACGGCGACATGAAGTCGAAGTTGCGGAAATCCTGCGCCAGCCGCACCGGTTCATAGACGACGCGCTTGTCCTCTTCCGAATAGCGCAGTTCGATATAGCCGGTGAGCGGGAAATCCTTGCGCTGCGGATGGCCCTGAAAGCCATAGTCGGTCAGGATGCGGCGCAGGTCGGGGTTGCCGCTGAACAGCACCCCGTACATGTCGAACACCTCGCGCTCGAGCCAGCCGGCCACCGGCCAGACGGGCACCACGGTCGGCACCGGCGTCACCTCGTCGGTGGTGACGCGGACGCGCAGGCGATGGTTCCGGGTGACGCTGAGCAGGTGATAGACGACCTCGAAGCGCTCCGGGCGGTCGGGATAGTCGACCCCGGCAATCTCCATGAGCTGCTGATATTCGAGCGCGTCGCGCAGCGTCACCATCACGCCGTCGACCGCGTCGCGGCGAACGGTGATGCTGTCCTCGCCGACGGCCTGGACATGCGCGAGCAGATCCTTGCCGAGCAGCTTCTTCAGCGCCTCGGCGAGGCCTTCGCGCGGCGCGATCAGGGGAGCGGGGCTGGACATCAGCGTTCGATCGTCCCGACGCGGCGGATCTTCCGCTGCAACTGCATCACGCCATAGAGCAGCGCCTCGGCGGTCGGCGGGCAGCCGGGGACGTAGATGTCCACCGGCACGATGCGGTCGCAGCCGCGCACCACCGAATAGCTGTAATGATAATAGCCGCCGCCGTTGGCGCAGCTTCCCATAGAGATGACATATTTGGGGTTCGACATCTGGTCGTAGACCCGGCGCAGCGCAGGCGCCATCTTGTTGCACAGCGTCCCGGCGACGATCATCACGTCCGACTGGCGCGGGCTGGCGCGCGGCGCGGCGCCGAAGCGCTCCATGTCATAGCGCGGCATGTTGACGTGGATCATCTCGACCGCGCAGCAGGCGAGCCCGAATGTCATCCACCACAGCGAGCCGGTGCGCGCCCAGCCGAACAGATCCTCGGTCGTGGTGACAAGAAAACCCTTGTCGCCGACTTCGGCGTTGAGGTCGTCGAAAAAGCCCTGGTCCGGGGCGGTGCCCGGCGCGACCGGCATCTGGCCGGGGGTCAGGATGGAGGTGTTGCTCATTCCCAGTCCAGAGCCCCTTTCTTCCACGCATAGACAAGGCCGATCGCGAGTTCGGCCAGGAATATCATCATCGTCGCCCAGCCGGCCCAGCCGATCTCCTTGAGGCTGACCGCCCACGGAAAGAGGAAGGCGGCTTCGAGATCGAAGATGATGAAGAGAATCGCGACGAGATAGAAACGCACGTCGAACTGGCTGCGCGCATCCTCGAATGCCGGAAAGCCGCATTCATACTCGCTGAGCTTCGCCGGATCGGGCTGATGGGCGCCGGTGAGCCGGGCGATTCCCATCGGCAGGAAGACGAAGGCAGCCGACAGCCCGACCGCGACGGCCAGGAAAATCAGAATCGGCAGATATTGCGTCAGGTCGACCATGAAGCACGCAGTCCTGTGTTCGTTTCTGGGTTGTTCGCCACCCGTTAGCGGGGCGCTTTAGGCCAGCGCGTCGCGCCTCGCAAGCGCTGCGGGCATGAAATTCCCAGCATGCTGTGATCCAGAGCATAAACGGCGCTGGCAAGGCGCGCCAGGGCTGTGATAGGCCGATGATGGGGGCCGGCCGACGGCCCGGATCGGGTCCGATTGCGAGATGGGAGCATATATGGGACGATTTCTTCTGCGGGGCGCCCTCGCCATGGCGACGATCGCCACGCTGGCGGCCGTTCCGGCCCACGCCGAACTGGTGAACGCGTCGAATCCGGCGACGATCAAGGCGATCGTCGAGTCGCAGGGCTGGCCCGCGACGCTGGTCAGCAAGCCGGGCGACGACCCCTATATCGAAAGCAACCGCAACGGGCTGAAATTCCTGGTCCTGTTCATGAACTGCACCGAAGGCCGGAACTGCAAGACGCTGCAATATTACATGGGATTCAGCGACGCCAAGCAGGTGCCGCTCGAAAAGTTCAACCAGTGGAACAAGGAAAAGCGCTTCGCCCGCGCCTATCGCGACGACGAGGGCGATCCGGTGCTCGAAATGGATGTCGACGTCGATTTCAACGGCATCCCGCGCGAGAATATCGGCGAGACCTTCAACACCTGGTCCTCGCTGATGGACACGTTCCGCGAATTCATCTTCGAAGACTGAGCGCCGGGCGCCGACAGGTGATTGTTCCCCGGCGAAGGCCGGGGTCCATGCGGAGCCGCGCCATGCCATCCGGGCCCCGGCTTTCGCCGGGGAACAAGCTCTTACTTGCCTGAACGATATATACGCCAAACAAGTCCAGAGTGACTCAAGGTTGAAAGCCGGTCGTCTGCCCCGTGCTTTCTTCTCAGGCGCCGCGCAAGGCGCCGGCGACGAGCTTTTGCAGCTTCGAATGCACCGCCGCGCTGCCGGCGACGAATTCGCGGCGCTCGATCGTGCGGTCGCCGCCGCGGAAGTCACTGACGAATCCGCCCGCCTCACGCACCAGCAGCATTCCCGCCGCGACGTCCCAGATCGCGAGGTCGCTTTCCCAGAAACCGTCGAAGCGGCCCGCCGCGACCCACGCGAGGTCGAGGGACGCCGCACCGAAGCGGCGGATGCCGGCAACCTCGGGCGCGACGACGCCGAAGACGCGGCCCCACTGCGCCATGTCGCCATGGCCCATATAGGGGATGCCGGTCGCGATCAGGCATTCGTGCAGGCTACGGCGCGACGAGACGCGGAGGCGGCGGTCGTGCAGCCACGCACCGCGGCCGCGCTCGGCCCAATAGCTTTCGTCGGTCACCGGCTGATAGACGAGCGCCGCGGTGACGTCGCCCCAGCCGCCGCCGAGCTTCGGTTCCTGCACCGCGATCGAGATGGCGAACTGCGGAATGGCGTGCAGGAAATTCGACGTGCCGTCGAGCGGGTCGATGATGAAGCGCGGCTTGCCCGCTTCTCCCTCGATCTCCCCCGCCTCTTCCATCAGGAAACCCCAGCCGGGGCGCGCATGGCTCAATTCGTCATAGAGGGTGCGCTCGGCCGCCTGATCGGCCTTCGACACGAAATCGGCGGGCCCCTTCTGCGAGACCTGAAGATGCTCGACCTCGCCGAAGTCGCGGCGCAGCTTCGTGCCCGCCTTGCGCGCGGCGCGTTCCATGACGGTGATGATGCCGGAAATGGCCATTTTCTATCTCCCCCCTCCCGCCTGCGGGAGGCCTAACCCCTCCCGCTTGCGGGAGGGGGACTCAATCAGTCGGCGCGCCGCACATATTCGCGGTCATAGACATTGACCACGATGCGGGTGCCGCTGGTGATGTGCGGGGGCACCATCACGCGCACGCCGTTGTCGAGGATCGCGGGCTTGTAGGACGAGGACGCCGTCTGGCCCTTCACCACCGCGTCGGCCTCGACGATCGTCGCTTCGATCTGTTCGGGCAGTTCGACCGAGATCGGGCGTTCTTCCCACAGTTCGAGCACGACCTCCATCCCGTCCTGCAGGAAATCGGCGGCATCGCCGACGACATCCTTCGAGATGTTGATCTGCTCGTACGTATCCTTGTCCATGAAGACGAGATCGTCGCCCTCGGCATAGAGATACTGGAAATCCTTGGTGTCGAGGCGGACCTTCTCGACCGTGTCGGCGCTGCGGAAGCGGTTGTTGAGTTTGCGGCCGTCGATCAGATTCTTGGCCTCCACCTGCATATAGGCGCCGCCCTTGCCCGGCTGGGTGTGCTGGATCTTGGTGACCTTCCAGATGCCGCCCTCATATTCGATAATATTGCCGGGACGGATATCAACGCCGGAGATTTTCATCGCGCACACTCACTTGAACAAGGATGGTAAAGAGCCGCCGGCGCGTGCGGAGCGCACCGGTCACAGGAGCGCGCCCTTAGCGGTCGGCGCGGCGGAGAGCAAGCGGCTTACGGCGTCGCGTCCGCCGCCGCCCGCGTCCGGCGATAGGTGAAGGCGATCACGCCGACGAACAGCAGCACCCCGATCAGGATCGCGTTCGTCGCGAACCCCTCGCCCACCACCGCGAGCGGCGCGTCGCTTCCCGAACCCGCGACGACGCCCGCGAAGAGCACGCCGAACAGGCTTTCACCGACGATGAAGCCGGTCGCGAGCAGCACGCCCATGCGGCTGTAGAATTCGGGCTTGGCGCTGCGCGCCGCGCGCTTCTCCCACAGATGGCCGATGGCGGCGCCGATCGGGATCAGGATGGTGAGCGACATCGGCAGATAGATGCCCATGCCGACGCCGAGCGGCGGCAGCCGCATCTTGCCAAGCCGCCCCAGCAGTTCGTCGACCGCGATCACCACAACGCCGATTAGCGCGCCATAGCCGATCAGGTCCCAGCGCAGGTCGCCGCCGAGCACGCCCTTCGCCAGCGCGCTGATCAGCGCCGCCTGCGGCGCGGGCAGCGCATTGGCCCCCGCCCCTTCCGCACCGGCGAAGCCAAACGCCTGGTTGAGCAGGTCGAGCACCGGCGGGATGATGAGCGAACCGAAACCGACACCGATGACGAGCGCGAACTGCTGCTTCCACGGCGTCGCCCCGACGAGTTGGCCGGTCTTCAGGTCCTGAAGATTGTCGTTCGAGATTGTCGCCACCGAAAAGACGATCGCGGTCGTGAACAGCGCATAGGCGACGAGCGCCGCCGTATCGGCCTCGCTGTGATTGCGCCCGAAGAAGAAGAGCAGCATCAGCGACGCCGCGATGACCGCGAGGATGCCGACCCCCGACACTGGGCTGTTCGACGCGCCGATCAGGCCCGCCATATAGCCGGTGACCGCGGCGATGATCGCGCCGACGAACAACACGAAGACCAGGGTCGCGGCGATCACCCCGACGGGGTGCGCGGCGATCGGCCCGCCCTGCGCGAAAAACCACAGCAGCCCGGCGATCGGGACGAGCGAGCCGAGGATGGTGCCGACGACGATGCCGAACGACAGGTCGCGTTCACCGAGCGCGACCGTCTCGCCCGCGCCGCGCGCGCGCGACGAAGCGATCGATCCCTGGATGCCCCGGACGACCGGCCCGACGATCTTGAACAGCGTCCACAGCGCGGCGACGCCGATCGTGCCCGCGCCGATGAAACGCACCTGCTGCGAAAAGACCGCGCCGACGACATCGTCGACCGATCCCGCGACGCCCTGCGCCGCGGTCAGCACCGGCATCAGCCCGCCCCACGCGATCAGCATGCCGAGCAGCATGGCGAGGCCGACCGACAGGCCGACGAGATGGCCGACGCCGATCAGCGCGAGCGACAGGCTGGCGCTCGCCCCGCTCGCGCCCGCGCCGATCTTGAAATTCCGGCCGATCTCGGTCGCCGCCAGCTTCATCGCGCCGAGCAACGCGAACCCGGCGCTGACGAGCGAGCCGAGCAGGATCGTTCGCAGGCCGCGCTGATTCTCCTCGGCGCCATCGCCGGCGCGCGAACCGACCTTCAGCACCTCGGCGGCGGCGACCCCCTCGGGATAGGGCAGGTCCGATCCGGCGACGAGCGCGCGCCGCAGCGGTACCGAGAACATCACGCCCAGCGTTCCACCGATGAAGCAGACAGCGGCGGTGGTCCAATAGGGAAAGCCCTGCCACCAGCCGACGATGACGAGCCCCGGCAGCACGAAGATGATCGCGGCGAGCGTCCCCGCGGCGCTGGCAATCGTCTGGACGATATTGTTCTCGAGGATCGTCGCGCCCGACAGGAAGCGCAGGATCGCCATCGAGATCACCGCCGCGGGAATCGAGGTCGCGAAGGTCAGTCCGACCTTGAGCCCCAGATAGACATTCGCCGCGGTGAAGAGCAGCGTGATGAGCCCGCCGAGGATGATCCCGCGAAGCGTCAGTTCGCGCAGGTCCGCGGCGCGTCCGCTGGTGTCGATCATCTTTTTCCTCCCCACTCGCCTCTACGCGGCGGCCGCGCGTCCGTCCGATCCCACACCCGCGCCGAAAGGCGACGAGCCGAAGCGGGTTTGACGCATTGATCCAATATTCCGATTTCCGCCGTCGTCATAGTGTTTCGCATGACGCTGCATCCGCCCCCTGCCCCGCCCGGCGCACAGCCGCACCATGCGCCCTGTGCCGGCCTGTTCGGCTGGCGCAAGGACGCGGCCGCGCCGCGCCGTGAGGCGGAGGAGGCCGACGAGCCGGGAAAGGATTATCCCCCCGACCGGAGGTCGAGGATCGCGGCGAACGCCCGCACCGCCTCTGCGGGACCGCCGGGATAAGCCCACACGCCCGCCGACACCGCGAGGAAATCGGCGCCCGCATCAATCAGTATCCGCGCATTGTCGGTGGTGATGCCGCCGATCGCGACGCAGGGCAGCTCGAACAACCCCTGCCACCAGGTCAATATCTCGGGATCGGCGCGATGCTCGACCGCCTTGGTGCTGGTCGGGAAGAAGGCGCCGAACGCGACATAGTCGGCGCCCGCCTCGCCCGCCTCCATCGCGAGATGGCGGCTGTTGTGGCAGGTAACGCCGATCTGCGCCTGCGGCCCCAGCAGGCGGCGCGCCTCCTTCGGATCGCCGTCACCCTGCCCCAGATGCACGCCGTCCGCGCCGATCCGCCGGACAAGCGCCATGTCGTCGTTGACGATGAAGGCGGTGCCGTGCGCTGCACAGATCGCCTGCAACGGTTCGGCGAGCCGGGCGGCTTCGTGCTGGGTCGCATCCTTGACGCGAAACTGAAAGGCCGCGACGGGCGCCGCCGCCAGCGCCTGCTCGAGCTTCTCGGGAAAATCACCCCCGACGTCGAGCGGGGAAATCAGGTAGAGCTGGCAGGCTGGCGTGGTCATGGCGGGTTCATAGCGGCGCGTTCATGGTCCGGCAAATGCAGAAGCTTCCCTCTCTCGCGTTCCTCCCCGCTCTCGCCCTCTCGGCCTGCGCCGCGACGGGCCAGCAGGCCCCGCTTCCCGACGGTAGCAACGTCGCGCTCGGCCAGCGCGCCTACGTCGACGGCCCGATCGTGCAACCGGAGGAGGTGCTGGAGGACAGCCGGTGTCCAGCGAACGTGCGCTGCGTTCATGCGGGGCGGGTGCGGGTGAAGATGCTGTGGCTGCGCCCGACCGGAGAAGAACAGCCGTTCGAGGTCATGCTGGGCGGAGCGACCCCGCTCGCCGACGGCAGCGTCCGCCTGCTGGCGGTGCGCCCGGACAGACGCACCGACACGGCGATCGCGCCCGAGGATTATCGCTTCTCGTTCCGCTTCGACGGCGGGCTGTAGCGCTCCACGCAGGCAATCGGTCGGAACGTCGGCGCTCGTTCCCCGGCGAAAGCCGGGGTCCAGATGGCATAGCCCTACCTCGCGTGGACCCCGGCTTTCGCCGGGGAACGATGAACTGCCGAAAGGGAAGAATTGCCAAGTGGTATCAGCGCGCCCGGGCCCCCGCCTGCTCCGGCGAGAAATCAGCGCACTCGCGCCAGGACGAACCCGTCCCATTTCTTGACGCCGACCGTCTGCACCGCGGTCGCGTCGATGCGCGCGTCGGCGTTCAGCATGTCGAACAGCGCCCGCGTGCCGTCGATCCGCGGATCGCCGCTGTCCGGATCGAGCACACCGCCTTCGCGCACGACATTGTCGACGACGATCGTGGTACCGCTGCGGCCGAGCCGGATCGCTTCGGCGACATAATGGGCGTTGCCCTGCTTGTCGGCGTCGATGAAGACGAAGTCGAACGGCGCCGCGCCGGTCATCGCGGCGAGACTGTCGCTCGCCGGCCCGACGCGGATATCGACCCGATCCGACACCCCCGCACGATCGAGATTTGCGCGCGCGACGCGGGCGTGCGCCTCCTCGATCTCCAGCGTCACCAACTCGCCGTCTTCGGGCAGCGCGCGCGCGAGCCAGATCGTCGAATAGCCGCCGAGCGTCCCGATTTCGAGGATGCGGCGGGCGCCCGCGATCTGCGCGAGCAGGAACAGCATCTTGCCCTGCGCCGCCGAAACGTCGATCGGCGGCAGGCCATTGGCCTCGTTGTTCGCAAGCGCAGCGGCGAGCGCGTCGTCATCGCCGAGCAGTTTCCCGGCGATATAGGCATCGACGGCTCGCCAGCTGTCGCTCATCAAGCCACCGAGGCGGCGTGGATTTCGTCGATCGCTCCGCCCAGCGAGGCGTCGAACGCCGCGTCGTCCATCGAGGCGCGCAGGTCTTCGAGCAGCGCGCGGCTGAAGCTCGCGATGATGCCGGGGTTCTTGGCCAGTTCGACGCAGGCTTCGGGGCGCTTGTAGCCGCCCGACAGCGCGACGACGCGCAGCACCTTGGGATGGTCGACGAGCGGCTGGAACAGGCCGGGCTCGGTCGGCAGCGACAGCTTCAGCATCACCGGCGCGCCGTCCCACGCATCGAGCGCCGCCAGCGTTTCCTGGAGCAGCAGGCGATCCGCCGCGGCACGCTCGGCGCTCTTGATGTTCACTTCTGGCTCGATGATCGGAACCAGGCCGTGCGCCGCGATGCGCTTCGCCTCGGCGAACTGCTGCTCGACGATCGCCTTGACGCCCGCCGGGTTGGCGAGGTTGATGACGCTGCGCATCTTGGTGCCGAACACCCCCTTGGCGACCGCACGCTGGCACAGCGCGTCGAGATCGGGCATCGGCTTCATCATCTGGACGCCGTCGGCCTCGGCCTCCAGCCCCTTGTCGACCTTCAGGAACGGCACCACGCCACGCTCCCACAGCAGCGCCGGCACCGGCTTGCCGCCGGCCTCGCCGTCCATCGTGCGTTCGAACAGGATCGCGCCGATCACCTTGCCGCCGCCGAAGCAGGGCGCGGTGACGATGCGGCTGCGCATCGCGTGGATCAGCCCGAACATCTCCTCGTCGTCCGACCAGGCCCCTTCGTCGATGCCATAGCCCTTCAGGGCCTTGGGCGTCGAGCCGCCGCTCTGGTCGAGCGCGGCGATGAATCCCTGACCCGATTTGATCTTGTCCAGCATCTCGGCATTGGCGGCAGTCATGTCATCTCCATTGGGCTGCATAGATTGGGGGAGCGATAGCCCGCGCCCCGACAGGAAGCAAATCGCGGGGCCGCGTCAGACCCTCAGCGCATCGACACCCGGCAGCGGCTTGCCTTCCATCCATTCGAGGAAGGCGCCGCCGGCGGTCGAGACGAAGGTGAAGTCGTCCGCCACACCCGCGTGATTGAGCGCTGCGACGGTATCGCCGCCGCCGGCGACCGAGGTCAGCGACCCTTCGCGCGTCAGCGCCGCCGCGGTTCGGGCGAGCGCGACCGTCGCGGTGTCGAAAGGCGGCGTCTCGAAGGCGCCGAGCGGCCCGTTCCACACCAGCGTGCGGCAGGTCTTGAGCACATCGCCCAGCGCCTCGATCGCCGCCGGGCCGACGTCGAGGATCATCTCGTCGGCCGCAACCTCGTGGACGTTGACGGTGCGCGTCGGCGGATTGGGCGCGAACTGCTTCGCGACCACCACGTCATAGGGCAGATGGATCGTGCATCCGGCCTTATCGGCGCTGTCGAAGATGGCGTTGGCGGTCTCGACCAGATCGTGCTCGCACAGCGACTTGCCGACATCGACCCCGCGCGCGGCGAGGAAGGTATTCGCCATGCCGCCGCCGATGATCAGGTGATCGACCCGGCCGACAAGGTTCCGCAGCACGTCGATCTTGGTCGACACCTTGGCGCCGCCGACGACCGCCGCGACGGGATGCGCCGGGTTGCCGAGCGCCGCGTCTAGCGCTTTGAGCTCGGCCTCCATTGCCCGCCCGGCATAGGCCGGCAGGCGATGCGCGATGCCTTCGGTCGAGCCATGGGCACGGTGCGCGGCGGAGAAGGCGTCGTTGACATAGAGGTCGCCCACCTCGGCCAGCGCGTCGGCGAAGGCGGGGTCGTTCTTCTCCTCGCCGGGGTGGAAGCGCGTATTCTCCATCACCGCGACGTCGCCGGGGGCGAGCACCGCGACGCCGGCCTTCGCGCCCTCGCCGATGCAGTCGGGGATGAACATCACCGAATGGCCGAGCACGTCGATCACCGCATCGATGACGAGGCTCAGCGACTGGGTGGGATTCTTCGCTCCCTTCGGCCGCCCGAAATGCGCGAGCAGCAGCACGATCGCGCCCTTGTCGGACAGTTCGCGGATCGTCGGCATCGCCGCGCGGATGCGCGTGTCGTCGGTGACCGCGCCGTCGGACATCGGGACGTTGAGGTCGACGCGCACCAGCACTTTCTTGCCGGTAACGTCGCCGATGTCGTCGAGGGTTTTGAAGCCGGCCATATTCAACTCCATTCGCCCCGATCGCGTCGAAGCATCTTCGCGTCTCTATATCCCGTCGGTGCGAGATTCCGAAGGGGCCGCGGCAATCTCCGGCCGGTGGCTCATGCGCCATGGCTGGAGATTGCTTCGTCGCTGCGCTCCTCGCAATGACGATATGCGAATTGCCTTACAGCAGCCCGGCGATCACGCCCGCAGTATCGACCATGCGGTTCGAGAAGCCCCATTCATTGTCGTACCAGCTGACGACGCGAACCAGCTTGCCTTCGAGCACCGAGGTTTCGAGGCTGTCGACCGTCGAGCTGGCCGGGCAATGATTATAGTCGATCGACACCAGCGGCTCGTCCGAATAGGCGAGGACGCCCTTCAGCGCGCCTTCCGACGCATCCTTGAGGATCTTGTTCACTTCCTCGACGCTCGTGTCACGGCCCGGCGTGAAGGTCAGGTCGACGAGGCTGACGTTCGGGGTCGGCACGCGGATCGCCGAACCGTCGAGCTTGCCCTTGAGCTCGGGCAGCACCTCAGCAACCGCGCGCGCGGCGCCGGTCGTCGTCGGGATGATCGACATGCCGGCGGCGCGAGCGCGGCGCATGTCGCTGTGGATCTGGTCGAGAATCTTCTGGTCGTTGGTATAGGCGTGGACCGTGGTCATCAGGCCGCGCTCGATCCCCAGCGCCTCGTGAAGCACCTTGGCGACAGGCGCGAGGCAGTTGGTGGTGCAGCTCGCGTTCGACACGATCTTGTGATCGGCGGTCAGCTTGTCATGGTTGACGCCATAGACGACGGTCAGGTCGACGCCCTTGGCGGGGGCCGAGATCAGCACGCGCTTGGCGCCGGCGGCGAGGTGCTTGCCCGCGCTTTCGGCGTCGGTGAAGAAGCCCGTGCATTCGAGCGCGATGTCGACGCCGAGCTCGCCGTGCGGCAGGTTCGCGGGATCGCGTTCCTTGGTCACGCGAATCGCCTTGCCATTGACGATCATCTGATCGCCTTCGGCCTTGACCTCGCCCGGGAACGGGCCGTGGACGCTGTCGCGCTTGAACAGCAGCGCATTCGCCTTCGCATCGGCGAGGTCGTTGATCGCGACCAGTTCGAGGCCGCAGTCCGGCCGTTCGAGGATCGCGCGGGCCACCAGGCGGCCGATGCGTCCAAAACCGTTGATTGCGACTTTCACTGCCATGTCGAAACGTCCTTTCTGCGGAAGAGGTCGGGCGGGTCCTTATTGACCGAGCCGGGCCAGGATCTGGGGAGCGATGGCATCGGCGGTCAGGCCGAAATGCCGGTAGAGATCGTCGATCGGCGCCGAAGCGCCGAAGCTGTCGATGCCGAAGCGCAGACCGTCGCGGCCGGTATAGCGTTCCCATCCGAAGGTGGTGCCCGCCTCGATCGAGACGATCAGCGCATCGCGCGGCAGGACGTCGGCGCGATAGGCGGCATCCTGTTCGTCGAACAATTCGGTCGAGACCATCGAAACGACGTCGGCACCCTGCCCCGCCGCTTCGAGCCGCTCGGCAACGTCGAGCGCAAGCGACACCTCCGAACCCGTCGCGACGAGCACGACGCGGCGCGCCGCCGCTGCGTCGCGAAGGCGGTAAGCGCCTTTCAAACAAAGATTTTCGGTGACGTCATGCCGCAACGGCGGCAGGTTCTGGCGGGTCAGCGCGAGCAGCGTCGGGCGATTGTCCTGCGCGAGCGCGATCGCCCAGCACTCGGCGGCCTCCACCGCGTCGGCGGGGCGCATGACGAGCAGGTTCGGCATCGCGCGCAGCGACTGCAGATGCTCGATCGGCTGGTGTGTCGGACCGTCCTCGCCCAGTCCGATGCTGTCGTGCGTCATCACATAGACGACGCGCTGGCGCTGGAGCGCCGACAGGCGGATCGCACCGCGGCAATAATCCGAAAACACCAGGAAGGTGCCGCCATAGGGGATGACGCCGCCATGGAGCGCCATGCCGTTCATCGCCGCCGCCATGCCGAACTCGCGGATGCCATAATAGATATAGCGGCCCGAATAATCGTCCTTGGTCAACGGCTTGGTCGACGACGTTTTGGTATTGTTTGAACCCGTCAGGTCGGCGCTGCCACCGACGAGCGCCGCGATATCGGCGGTGAGCGCGGTCAGGGCATTTTCCGACGCCTTGCGCGTCGCGACCTTGGGCGGTTCGGCCACCAGCGAGTCGAGATAGGTGCGGAAAGCGTCGCCCGGCGCGACCTTGCCGCTTAGCCGATCTTCGAATTCCTTTTTATTCCCGTTCGTTGCAAGCCGATCATTCCATTCGGCATGAAGTGCCCGGCCACGCGCGCCGAACCCCTGCCACGCTTCGGCGATGTCGGCGGGAATCACGAAGGGCTCGGCCGTCCAGCCGAGATTGGCGCGCGCCGCGGCGATCTCGTCGGCGCCGAGCGGCGATCCGTGCGTCGCCGCGGTGCCCTGCTTGTTCGGGGCGCCGAAGCCGATCAGCGTCCGGCAGGCGATCAGCGACGGGCGGCCGTCGGCGATGGCGGCGTCGATCGCGCGGCGGATATCGGCGGGATCGTGCCCGTCGCAGCTTTCGACGTGCCAGCCGGTCGCCGCATAGCGCGCCCGCACATCCTCGCTCGTCGACAGGTCGGTCGAGCCGTCGATGGTGATGCGATTGTCGTCCCACATCACGATCAGGCGGCCGAGCCCCAGATGTCCGGCCAGGCCGATCGCTTCGTGGTTGATGCCCTCCATCAGGCAGCCGTCGCCGGCGATCACCCAGGTGCGGTGGTCGACCAGCTCGTCGCCGTAGATCGCGTTCAGATGGCGCTCGGCGATCGCCATCCCGACCGCGGTCGCGAGCCCCTGCCCCAGCGGCCCGGTCGTCATCTCGACGCCCGCCAGCTCGAAATTCTCGGGATGTCCTGCGCACGGGCTGTGCAGCTGGCGGAACGCGCGGATTTCGTCGATCGTCGGATGCGCATAGCCCGCGAGGTGCAACGTCGCATAGGCGAGCATCGAGCCATGCCCCGCCGAAAGAACGAATCGGTCGCGATCGGGCCATGCCGGATCGCTGGGATCGAACTTCAGATAATCCGAATAAAGCACCGTCGCGACATCGGCCATGCCCATCGGCATGCCCGGATGGCCGCTGTTCGCGGCCTGGACGGCGTCCATCGCGAGCGCGCGGATCGCGTTGGCGAGCTGACGTTCGGGCAGTGTCATCATTCCCCCGGAGTGGACAGGCTGGTTGCGCGACAGCCCTTTGCGGGGGCAGTGCCCAGAGTCAACCGCTCGCGGCAGAATTTCGCCCGCATTTCGGCGTGGAGAGGCGATTGCACCCCCTTCGCGGCGCTGCTAACCCTTGGTCATGGAACTCGATCTCGACGAATCCAGCCTGGCCATCGGCCGCATCGAGCGGGCGCTGAGCCGGATCGAAAAGGCGCTGGCCGATCGCGAAAGCAGACCGGCTCCTGCCGCCGCACCGTCCGAAACCGCCAGTCAAAGCGCCCTGAAAGCCGAGGTTGCGGCGGTCATCGGCGAACTCGACCGGCTGATCAACGAGGCGAAACATGGCTGACGTCAAGCTCCAGATCGCCGGCCGCCCCTATGACGTGCATTGCGCCGACGGGCAGGAAGAGCGGCTTCACCAGCTCGCGGGGATCGTCGACACCAAGGCGCGCACGATCCAGGGTGGAACCGAAGTCCGCCAGCTGCTGTTCACCGCGCTTCTGCTCGCCGACGAGGCGCACGAGGCGCGGGCCAAGGCCGAAAAGGCCGAACCCCAGTCCGATTCGCTGCGCGCCGCAGTCGCGCTCGCCGAAAGCCGCGAGGCGGCGGCGCACGACGCCCTGCGCGAAGCCGAGGCGCGCGAGCAGGCGCTGCGCGCCGAACTCAACGCCGCACGGCAGGCGTCAGCGCCGCCACCGCGCAACCCCCACGACCGTGCCCTGCTCCAGATCGCCGAGCGGATCGAAGCGCTCGCCGACCGGGCCGAGCGGATGCCCTGACGGAATGGGTTGAGACCGGGCGCCGGCATCCCTAGATAGGGGGCGGCGGGCACTGCCCGGCACGAGCCGCTGCGAATATCCCTGAGGCGATACATCATCCAAGGGAGCTGTCCCTGCCCGGACCCTGGTCCGACGTACATGGCCCCCACCTGACGTTACTGGCGTCAGAGGATTTTCCGGCAAACGACCACGGTGGTCCCGCCACCCACCGCGCAAGAGAGGCTGCGACAGGCGATGACCGACCCGGCCCCCGACCTGGCGCAGCGAAAACAGGAACTGCGCGACAGGCTGCGTTTCCGGCGCCGGCATTTCGCGGCGAATCTCGATCCGATGGCGCGGCTCGCCGCCTTCCGCGCGCTGCCCGCCCCGCTCGCCGAGCGGCTGGCGGAGGAGCCGCTGGTCGGCGGCTATGCGCCGTGGGGCGATGAACCCGACATCCTGCCCGCGCTGGCCGGCATCGCGGCGCGCGGCGCGCTTGCGCTGCCCCATCATGCGGCGCGCGACGCCGCCATGGCGTTCCGGCACTGTCCGAAGGGTGCGGCGCTGGTGCGCGGGCCGTGGGGCTCACCGCAACCGGGCCCCGACACCGAAAGCGCGATCCCGTCGATCCTGTTCGTCCCGCTCGTCGGTTTCGACCGGCACGGCGGCCGCCTCGGGCAGGGCGGCGGGCATTACGACCGCTTCCTTGCGGACCACCCGTCCCTCCCCCGCATCGGCGTCGGATGGTCGGTGCAGGAGGTGGACGCGCTTCCCGTGTCGGCGCTCGACGCGCCGCTCGATGCCATATGGACCGAACAGGAATTCATCCTGTGTGGAGACCGTCTATGACCGCTGCCCCCGATCCCCAGCCAAGCTGGCGCAAGCCCGCCGGAATCGCGCTGATCCTGCTGCTGATCGTCGCCTGGGCGACGATCGTCGTCGCGCTTTCGCCGTGGGTCGGCACTTGGCCGGTGCTGGTGCAGGGCCTGTTCTATCTGGTGGCGGGGATCGTGTGGGTGCTGCCGCTGAAACCGCTACTGCGCTGGATGGAACTCGGCCGCTGGCGCGGATAGATCGAGGCCGAACGGCTTCGGTCGACGACAGCGCAACGGTTTTTCCAGATATTTTTGGGAGGGGCGCCTTCCCGCCTTGGACAGGGAATGGCGCGAGTGACGGGACTCGAACCCGCGACCTCCGGCGTGACAGGCCGGCGCTCTAACCAACTGAGCTACACCCGCTTGCGCTTGGGAGCCGCGCCAATATGGCCCCTGTCCCGACCTGTCAACCGTCGCTTTCCATCTCGGTGCGATTTAACCGGTCGCGCATCTCCTCCACTGTCGTCAACGTGCCGCGCTCGAACAGGAAACCGGCCAGATCGGGGGTTCCCGTCGACTGCAGCACCGTCTGGAGAATCAGCAGCAGCGGTACCGCGAGCAGCGCGCCGGGCGCCCCCCAGACCCAGCCCCAGAAGCTCAGCGAGACGAGGATCAGCAGCGGATTGACCGTCAGCCGCCGTCCGAGGACCAGCGGCGTGATCAGATTCGCCTCAACCAGATGGACGCCGACGAAGATCAGCGCGGGCAGCAGCGCGAATCCGACCGCGTCGAACGTCATCAGCCCGCCCAGCCCGAGCAAAGTCGCAGCGACGATCGGGCCCAGATAGGGTACGAAGTTGCACAACGTGACGATCCCGCCCCACATGAAGGGCGACGGCATGCCCAGCGCCCAAAGCAGCAGCGCGACGACGAGGCCCAGGATCGCGTTGATCATCGTGATCGTCGCCAGATAGTCGGCCGTCGCATCGACGACATTCTGGATCACGCGCGCCGTCTGCATCGCGCCGTCGAAGCTGCCGCGGCGCCGGATCGTTCCCTTGCGCAGCCGTGTCCAGCCGGCGAGGAAGAAAAAGATCACCAGCACCGCGAAGAAGAGCTGGATCGCCGCCGACGGCGCGGCGGAGATGAAATAATCGACCACGGAGGTCGGCGCGGTCGCCGCGACCGCCTGCGACGCTGCTTCGGTCCCGCTCGCGACCGAGGTCAGCGTCCGGTCGACGAACTTCTGCAACGTCGAATAGAAGTCGATCAGCGGCGCGAGATTGCTCTGGATGCGCGGGATCGATTCGGGGAGCCGCGCGAACCAGCCGGTCGCGGGAACGACGATGATCGCCAGCGCGGCGTTCACCAGCATCAGGAAGGCCGACAGCGACAGGAAGGACGCGAGCGCCGACGGCACGCCGCGCCGTTCGAGCCATTCGAGCAGCGGCACCAGCGCGATGGCGATCACGATCGCGGCGGTCAGCGGCAGGAAGAATTCGGCGCCGGCCTGAAGCGCGAAGGGCAGCCCGAGGCAAAAGGACGCGCCCAATATCAGCGCCAGCGCCGCGAGCAGCCGATCGCGGCGAAAATCGTCGATCTCGATCTGCTGCAGGGGATTGCCGCGCGCCGGGCGCGCGCCCTTCCTCCCCCTGTCCTCGCTCACGTGGGCCTCCTGGTTAACCGCTTCGTCTTAAGCGAGTTTCCCGGACCGCGCCAGCCGGCCGCTGAGGCGAGACGCGAAAAACCATCCTGTCCTGTTTCGAGCCAGAATGCCGCGTCCCTACCGGCAATTTAACCAGAAATTTTCCTTTTTCCGCGATGACCGTCGGCACGGACCAGCCTTCGGAGTCACATATCATGGTAAAAGCGCCTGTGGGGGGCGCGCAGCGACCGCTTCGTACACCCTTCCCTTATTCCCTCGTCCTGCTCGCGGCATTGGCCGTGCCGATGCAGGCCCAGGCCGCCGGCACCCGTGCCGGTTCCACGATCAGCAACACCGCGACCGCCAGTTTCGACAATGGCGGGGGACCGCAGACGATCGATTCGAACAAGGTCGACCTGCGCGTCGACGAACTGCTCGACGTCACCGTCGATTCGAGCGACCCGGGCGACGTCGTCACGACGCCGGGCGCGACCGAGCAGCGGCTCACCTTCTCGGTGACGAACAACGGCAATGGCGAGGAGGCCTTCGTGCTCGGCACGGTCGCCAACGGCGGCGGCGACGATTATGATCCGGCCGTCACCCAGATCTACATCGACAATGGCGACGGCGTCTTCGATGCCGGCACCGATACGCTCTATACGCCGGGCGCGAACGACCCGCTGCTCGATCCCGACGAGAGCGTCACGATCTTCGTGCTCGCGACGACGCCGGGCACCGTCAGCGACGGCCATCGCGGCATCGTCAGCCTGACCGCGGCCGCCAAGACCGGAACCGGCACGCCCGGCACCAGTTTCGCCGGCCTGGGCGAGGGCGGCGGCGACGCGGTCGTCGGATCGACCGGCGCCGACGGGCAGGATGCCGGCGCGTTCAAGGTCTCGTCCGCCACCGTGGCGCTGGTGAAGGTCGCCACCGTCGCCGACCCCTTCGGCGGCAGCGAACCGGTTCCCGGCGCCACCATCACCTATGCGATCACCGCCACGGTCAACGGCAGCGGATCGGTCAACGGTCTCGCCATCACCGACACGGTCCCGGCGGACACCAGCTATGTCGCCGGCTCGATCAGGCTGGGCGGCACGGCGCTGTCCGACGCCGCCGACGGCGATTCGGGCGATTATGACGGAACGCGGGTCCATGTGGCTCTGGGCGCCGTCGCCGGGGGCGAAACCCGCACCGTCACCTTCCAGACGAAAATCAACTGATGGAGAAGTCCATGCGCACCGCCATTCTTCTGTTGCTCGCCGCGGGCCTGCCGGGCCAGGCGCTCGCCGCCGACCAGGTCGCGCTGGCCAACAGCGTGTTCGTCGAACGGGTGACCACCGATGCCGCCGGCAAGCAGCGCGTCTCGCTGGAGGAGCCCAAGGTCGTCACGCCCGGCGACCGGCTCGTCTTCGTGCTCGACTATCGCAACGCCAGCGCGCGCCCGGCCGAGCGTTTCGTCGTCACCAATCCGCTTCCCGATGCGATCCGCTTCACCGACGCCGCGAGCAGCCCGCTCGTTTCGGTCGACGGCGGCCGGAACTGGGGACTGCTCGCCGACCTGACGGTCGCGCTGCCCGACGGCAGCCGGCGCGCCGCGCAGCCCGCCGATGTCACGCATATCCGCTGGGCCTTTCAGAAACCCATTCCGGCCGGTGGCGGCGGCAAGCTCATGTTCCGGGGGGTTGTCAAATAACTCCCTGAAACAAACCGCTTAACGGTCGCGGCGGTGGGGACAGCGACCAATCAAGGCCTAGGAGCTCAGCTATGACCAGCAAGCTGACGACCACGGGCGCCTTCGGTTTCGCGGCGATCGCAAGCATCGCCGCCACGCCGGCCCTTGCGGCCGGCACGACCGCGGGCACCCCGATTACCAATATCGCAAGCGTCCAATATCAGGTGGGGGGCGTCGATCAGGGCACCACGACCGCGTCGGACGAGTTCGTCGTCGACCGCAAGATCAACCTGCTCGTCGAAGAGGCCGGCAATGCGACGACCGAAGTTGCGCCGGGAACGACCAGTGCCGTCACCACCTTTCAGCTCACCAATTCATCGAACGAGGTGCTCGACTTCGGCCTGACGGTGACGCAGCCGGCCGGCGGGTCGGCGCCGCACGGCGGCACCGATTCGTTCAACGCGACCAATGTCCGCATCTATCGCGACAGCGCCGGTGGAACCGTCGGCGCCTTCGATCCGTCGGATACGCTCGTCACCTATATCGACGAACTCGCGACCGATACGCCGATCACGCTGTTCGTCGTCGCGGACATCCCCGCCGGGCTTGCGACGGGCGCCAAGGCGGTCGTGCAGTTGCAGGCTACCGCGTTCGAGGGCAATACGCCCGGCACGCAGGGCGGCGCGATCAGCCAGACGACGGGCGCCAACACCGCGGCCAAGGACACGGTGTTCGCCGATACCGGCGGTGCAATCGACGGCAGCCGCGACGGATCGCACAGCGCGGCCGACGACTATACGGTCAAGACCGCGACACTGACCGTCACCAAATCGAGCCGCGTCATATCCGACCCCTATAATCACGGGACGAATCCGAAGCTGATCCCGGGGGCGACGGTCGAATACTGCATCGCAGTCGCCAACGCGCCGGGCGGTGCGGAGGCGACATCGGTGGCGATCACCGATCCCGTTCCGACGCAACTGACCTTCGTCGCCGATTCGATCCGGCTCGACGGCACGGTCAGCGGCGGCGTCTGCAATGCCGACGGCAACGCGGGCGGCGGCTATTCGGAACCGAACGTGACCGGAACGATCCCGACGATCGCGGCGGGCGACACCCGCACGCTCGTCTTCCGCGCCACGGTCAACTGACGAAAGCAGGGATGGCGCAGGGGGTGCCGGCGCTTCCGGCACCCCCGCCTTCCCTACGCACGGCCGATGACATCGATCGCGAAATCCCTGAGCCTTGCGGGCGCTCTCGCCGCGGCAGCCATGCTGTGCGCGGGCCCGCCGACGCGCGCGCAGGATGCCCCGAGAATCATCTCGAACACGGCTTCTGCCCAATGGAATGACGGCATCGGCGATTCCGCGCGGATCTCGTCGAACCGGGTCGATATCGCAGTCCGGCCGCGTTCCCCCGAAAAGCCGACGATCGCCACCTATCGCCTGACCGACGGCGGTGGCGGCAAATCGATGCCGCTGATGCCGACGCCGTGCGACGGCGGCGCTTCCAACGGAGCCTCCGCCGCGCGATGCGGTGCGCATCTGATCCAGGTCGCGGGCGCCTATGCCGGCCTTTCGACCGATCCCGCGGCGCTCGAACAGAGCGGCAGCTTCCGCGCCGGCGAATTGCTGGTGATCGGCGTGACGCTCGCTTCGGCCAATCGCGATCCGTCGCGGCGCGATACGCTCCCCGTCGTCCTGGCGCTGGAAAACGGCGACAGCGAGCGCGTCACCCTCACCGAAACGGCGCCGGACAGCGGCGAGTTCGTCGGTTTCATCAACACCATCGGCACGCCGCCGGCGATTGCGGCGGGCGACTGCCGCCTGTCGGTCGAGCCCGGCGCCACGATGACGCTGCACATATCCGACCAGGCCGGCGCGGGAATGACCGCGCTCGCGACGATCGATTTCCTCGTCGATCCCTTCGGCATCGTGTTCGACAGCGGCGACGGCGCCCCCGTGGCGGGCGCCCGCGTGACGATCGTCGATGCGGCGACCGGCAACCCGGCGCCGGTGTTCGGCGACGACGGCGTGTCCGCCTATCCTTCGTCGGTCGTCACCGGCCAGTCGGTGACCGACGCGGGCGGCACCGTCTATCGCTTTCCCGAAGGCGACTATCGCTTTCCCTTCCTCGCGCCCGGCCGTTATCGCCTGGTCGTCGAGCCGCCGGCGCCCTATGCCGCCCCCTCGGCTTCGAGTCCGGCCGAACTGGCCGGTCTCCGCCGTCCCGATGCGGATCACCCCTTCACGATCGGCGATGCCAGCTATGGCCGAACCTTCACCCTTGCCAGCCCGGCGCCGGTCCGGATCGATATTCCGGTGGACAAGCCCGGCCTGCCGCTGGCGCTGCGCAAGACGACCTCGACCGAAGTCGCGGTTCCCGGCGACATCGTCCAGTATCGCATAGAGGTCGCCAATGGCGACGCGCGGCGCACCACGGGCGCGGTGACGGTCCGCGACACGCTGCCCGCCGGCATGCGCCTGCGGACCGATACCGTCCGCGCCGACGGTGAGCGCGTCGAGGCACAGGTTGCGGCGAACGGCCGAGACTTCGCGGTCACGCTGCCCGGCGTCGCGCCCGGCCGTTCGGTGTTGCTGACCTATCTGGCCGAGGTGATCGTCTCGGCGCAGCCGGGACGGGCGCTCAATCGGGCATCGGCGTCCGACAACCGCGGGTCGGCGAGCAATGTCGCGGAGGCGGCGATTGCGATCAAGCGCGACCGGCTGGGCGATCGAATGACGATCATCGGCCGCATCGCCGATGGCGGATGCAGCGTCGATCCGGGCAAGGCGGCCGGCGTCGCCGGCGTGCGCGTGATGCTGCAGGACGGCAGCTATACCGTCACCGACGAGGACGGCCGCTATCATTTCGAGGGCGTGCGCCCGGGCCTTCACGTCGTCCAGATCGACCCGTCGACGCTGCCGCTCGATCGCGAAGCCGTCGATTGCGCGCGCTCGACGCAAAGCGCCGGCAGCCCCATCTCGCGCTTCGTCGAGGGACGCGGCGGATCGCTGAAGCGCGCCGACTTCCGCGCCGCGCCCGCCGCTCCGCGGATCGCGCCCCGGACCACGGCCCCCGAAGCGACGGCGGTACCCGGCGATGCAGACGCCGCGGGCGCGCATCGCGACTGGCTGGCTGGCCAGGAACCGGGCATCGCATGGCTCTTTCCCGCCCCCGATCACAATCCGCGCGCCAAGTCGGTGCGGGCGGCGATCAAGCATCTGCCCGGCCAGAGCGTCGCGCTCCGCATCAACGGCAAGCCCGTCGACCCGCTCGCCTTCGACGGCATGACCAAGTCCGCCGACGGCCGGATCGCGGTCAGCGTCTGGCGCGGGATCGAGATTCACGAAGGCGACAACAGCCTGACCGCGGAAATCCGCGGTGTTGACGGTGTCATCATCGAAAGGATCGAGCGCAAGGTCCATTATTCGATAACCCCGACGCGCGCGACGCTGGTGCGCGAACGGTCGATCCTCGTCGCCGACGGCGTCACCCGTCCCGTCATCGCGGTGCGGCTGACCGACCGCGACGGCAAGCCGATCCGCAAGGGGCTGACGGGCGATTTCAGCGTCCCTGCCCCATATTATCCCGCTGTCGAGGCCGATGCGCAGCAGGCCCGCCAGCTTGCCGGGCTCGAACGGGCGCGCCCGCTGTGGAAAACCGCGGGCGACGACGGCATCGCCTATATCGAGCTCGAACCCACCACCGCCTCGGGCACGCTGACGATCGATTTCGCCTTTCGCGACGACAAGGTCGAGCGCAGGCAGACGCTCGACATGTGGCTCGACCCCGGCGACCGCCCGTGGACCGTAGTCGGCTTCGCCGCCGGAACGCTCGGCTACAATACGCTCGACGACCGCATGGAATCGGTGGCCGAAACGCTCGACGACCTTCACACCGACGCGCGGCTCGCACTCTATGCCAAGGGGCGGGTGCGCGGCAAATGGCTGATGACGCTCGCCTATGACAGCGACAAGGAGCAGGACGACGCGCGCTTCGGCGGCGTGATCGACCCGCGCGCCTATTACACCGTCTACGCCGACCGCAACGAGATGCGCCATGATGCGGCGTCGGTACGCAAGCTCTATCTGCGGCTCGAACGGCCGCAATTCTATGCGATGTTCGGCGATTTCGAGACCGGCATCTCCGATCCGCAGCTCGCGCGCTACAATCGGGCGCTGAACGGCGGCAAGGCCGAGTATCGCGGCCGCACGCTTGCCGCGACCGCTTTCGTCGCCGACACCCCCTACCGCTTTCGCCGCGACGAGATCCAGGGCAACGGCCTTACCGGCCCCTACCCGCTCGGCGCCCGCGATATCCTGCCGAACAGCGAGCGGATCACGATCGAAACGCGCGACCGCCTGCATAGCGAGCGCATTGTTGACAGTGTTACCATGACCCGCCACGTCGATTACGATATCGATTATCTGGCTGGAACGCTGCGGTTCCGCTCCCCCATTCTCAGCCGCTCGTCGAACCTCGATCCCCAATATATCGTCGCGGAATATGAGGTCGACGGCGTCGGCGAGCGCGTGCTCAACGCGGGCGGCCGCGTCAGCTATCGGTCGCGCGACGAAAAGCTGCGCGTCGGCGCAACCTTCATCCACGACGAGGATAGCGACGCCCGCACCGACCTCGGCGGCGTCGATGCGCGCTATCGCCCCGGCGCCGATACCGAGATCCGCGCCGAACTCGCCCTGAGCGACGCCAGCACCCGCGCGGGCGGCAAGGCCGCTCGCGGCACGGCCCGCGCGTGGCTGGTCGAGGCCGAGTATCACAGCAGCCGCGCCGACCTGCTCGCCTACGCCCGCGAGCGCGAGGCGGGATTCGGCACCGGCCAACTCGGCGGCGGAGAGGACGGCACGCGCAAGATCGGAGTCGATGCCCGTCTGCGCGTCGGTTCGGCGCTGTCGATGACGGGAAGCGCGTGGCAGGAAAGCTTCCTCGACGCCGGCACCCGCCGCCGCGCCGCGCGCGCGCTGGTCGAATATGATCGGAGCGCGGGCGGGAGAACGACCGTCGCGCGCGCCGGCCTGACCCATGCCGACGACCGGCTGAGCGACGGCACGCGCAACCGTTCGGACATCGTCCAGTTGGGTGCGACGCAGCGCCTGTTCGAAAAGCGGCTTGAACTCGACGCCCAGACCGAATTCGCGCTCGGCGGCCGGGATGCGAGCGTCGATTTCCCGAGCCGACACCGCCTCGGCGCACGCTTCGCGGTGACGCGCGACGTCAATCTGGTCGGCAGCTACGAGATTGCCGACGGCGACACGGTGAAGGCGCGCACGGCCCGCCTCGGCTTCGATCTGACGCCGTGGGCCGGCGCTCGCCTGCTCGCCGCCGCCAACCAGCAGCAGATCAGCGAATATGGCCCGCGCAGTTTCGCCGCCTATGGTCTGTCGCAGTCGCTGCGGCTCGGTGAGCGCTGGTCGGTCGACATGGCCGTCGACGGCAACCGGACGCTCGGCGGTATCCGAGCGCGCGATGTTATCAATGTAAACACCCCGGTCGCCTCGGGCGGTTTCCTTGGCAATCCAGGCACGCTGACCGAGGATTTCGTCGCGATCAGCAGCGGCGCCACCTATCGCGCCGACCGCTGGACGCTGACCAGCCGCGCCGAATATCGCGACGGCGAACTGGCCAACCGCTATGGCCTGACGCTCGGCGGTCTCCGCCAGCTCGGCGAAGGCCGGGCGCTCGGCGCGCTGCTCAGCTGGACGCGGGCGAGCGGCAGCGGCGCGATGCCGAGTACCGAAACGATGCAGTTCGAAGCGAGCTGGGCGCATCGCCCCGCGGATTCGCGCGTGTCGTGGCTGAACAAGGCCGAATATCGGTCGGACGAGGTGCGCGGCGCCGTTGCGGGCCAGCCCGGTCCCGTGGGCAGCGCCCCGCTGACCGTCAGCGGCGACGTGACGAGCCGCCGGCTGCTCAACAGCCTGTCGGTGAACTGGACGCCGCTTGCCGCTCGCGACGCACGGCAGGCCGAAGGCCGTATGTGGTACGAACGCGGCGAATTCGGCTTCTTCTGGGGCACGCGCTACAATTTCGACCGGTTCGGCGCCGACGATGTGAAGGGCTGGTCGAACCTGTTCGGCGCCGACCTGCGCCTCAACCTCGGCACGCGGGCCGCGATCGGCGCTTCGGGCACGTTGCGCGTCGGCACCGACGCCAATACCGTCGCCTGGGCCGGCGGTCCGACGCTGACGATTGCGCCGGTTGACAATGTCAACATCACCCTCGGCTATAATTTCGCGGGCTTTCACGACCGCGATTTCGAGGAAGCGCGCTTCGCCCGCTCGGGCGCCTATGCGACCTTCCGGCTGAAATTCGACCAGACGAGCTTCGCGGGGCTCGGCCTGTAGGGCAAGCCTATCAGTCGGCGAACAGCAGCACTGGCGTTTCGACCAGCCGCTTGAGCGCCTGGACGAAGCTCGCGGCGTCCCAGCCGTCGACGACGCGGTGATCGCAGCTGATCGACAGGTTCATCAGCTTGGCGCGGCGGATGTCGTCGCCCCCTTGAGGATTTTTGGCGAACACCGGGCGCTCGACGATCTTGTTGGGGCCGATGATCGCGACCTCGGGCCGGTTGATCACCGGCGTCGTCGCGATGCCGCCGAGCGGGCCGAGCGAGGTGACGGTCAGCGTGCCGCCGGTGAGTTCGTCGACCTTCGCCTTGCCGGTACGCGCGGCTTCAGCCAGGCGGCTGATTTCCGACGCCAATTGCCAGACATTCTTGTCCTGCGCGTCGCGGATCACCGGGACCATCAGCCCGGCGTCGGTCTGCGTTGCCATGCCCAGATGCACGGCGCCGTGCCGCGTCACCACGCCCGCTTCGTCGTCGTAGCGCGCGTTGATCATCGGAAATTCGGGAATCGTGCGGCAGATCGCGACGATCAGGAAAGGTAACATCGTCAACTTCGGCCGATTTCCGCGATTTGCGTTCAGATCGGCGCGCATCGCCTCGAGCGCGGTGACGTCCATTTCCTCGACATAGGTGAAATGTGGAATCGCGCGCTTCGAGGCGGCCATATTCTCGGCGATCTTGCGGCGCATGCCGATGACCTTGATCGGTTCGTCGGCGCGGGCGCGCGATGCGCCCGGCGCCTGATAGCCCTGCCCCGCGCCATAGCGCAGATAGGCGTCGAGATCGGCGTGGCGGATACGGTCGCCCTCGGCCTGGACCTGCGACAGGTCGACGCCGAGATCACGCGCCCGCGCGCGAACGGCGGGAGACGCCAGCACCGCCCTGTCCTCTTTCCCGCCTGCGGGAGCGGCCGCGGACGGGCTTGCTTCGGCAACGGCGGCAGGCGCTTCGGCTGACTCCTCGACGGAATCTTCGGAAGTCTCTGCAACTTCTTCTAAAACCGTGACTTCATCGGTCGATTCTCTACTCGAACCATCCGCCGGCGTATCGGATGCTTCCGCGTCGGCATCGGTTTCGATGACCGCGAGCGTCGATCCGATCGGCACCATGTCGCCGACCTCGCCCGCCAGTTCGACGATCACGCCCGACACCGGCGATTCCATCTCGACGGTCGCCTTGTCGGTCATCATGTCGGCAAGCTGCGCATCTTCTTCGATGCGGTCGCCGACCCGGACGTGCCAGGCGACGATCTCGGCCTCGGCGATCCCTTCGCCGATATCGGGCAGGCGGAACGAATAGCGGGCCATGGCGGTCAGTCCTTCATCAACTTGTCGAGCGCGGTCGCGATACGCACCGGACCCGGGAAATAGGCCCATTCGAGGCTGTGCGGATAGGGCGTGTCGAAACCCGTCACGCGCTCGACCGGCGCCTCGAGATGATAGAAGCAGCGTTCCTGCACCAGCGCGGCGAGCTCGGCGCCGAAACCCGACGTGCGCGTCGCCTCGTGGATGATCAGGCAACGTCCGGTCTTCTTCACCGACGCCTCGACCGCCTCGATGTCGAGCGGCAGCAGCGTGCGCAGGTCGATGATCTCGGCGTCGACCCCGATCTCCTCGATGATCGTCTTCGCGACATGGACCATCGCGCCATAGACGAGCACCGTCACCGCCTCGCCCTCGCGCACCGTCGCGGCCTTGCCGAGTTCGATGCGGTAATAATCCTCGGGAACCGCGCTCGCCGCATGCTTCGACCAGGGCTCGACCGGGCGGTCGTAATAGCCGCTGAACGGCCCGTTGTAGATGCGCTTGGGTTCGAGGAATACGACGGGGTCGTTATCCTCGATCGCCGCGATCAGCAGCCCCTTCGCATCATAGGGATTGGACGGAATCACTGTCTTCACGCCGCAGATATGCGCCATGATGCTTTCGGGCGACTGGCTGTGCGTCTGCCCGCCGAAGATGCCGCCGCCGAACGGCGTGCGCACCGTCATCGGGCAGATATAGTCGTTGGCAGACCGGTAGCGCAGGCGCGCCGCCTCGCTGACCAGCTGGTCGAGACCGGGGTAGATATAGTCGGCGAACTGAATCTCCGGCACCGGCCGCAGGCCATAGGCGCCCATGCCGACAGCGACTCCGATGATGCCGCATTCGTTGATCGGCGTGTCGAAGACGCGGGTCCGGCCATGCTTTTTCTGCAGCCCCGCGGTGGCGCGGAAAACGCCGCCGAAATAGCCGACGTCCTCGCCCATCACGACGGTGGCGGGGTCGCGTTCGAGCATGATGTCCATGGCGCTGTTGATCGCCTCGATCATGTTCATGGTCTTCACGGGCGCGCTCATCACTCGGGCTTCCAGTCGGGGCCGAACTTGGCCCTTTGTTCGGCAAGCATCTGTTCGCATTGTTCCTGAAGATGCCAGGGCATGTGCTCGAACACATCCTCGAACATGGTTTCGAAGGGCTGGTGCATGCCATGCCCCAAAATTCCAAGTTTTTCAGACTGCTTCTGTGACGTCTTTATCAGATCGTCGAGTTCCTGCTTCAACGCTTCGTGACGCTCGCCGTCCCATTCGCCGAGCCGTTCGAGATGCTCGCGCAACCGCATGATCGGATCGCCGAACGGCCAGGCGCTGGCCTCCTGCGCCGCGCGATAGGCGTTCGGGTCGTCGGAGGTGCTGTGCCCCTCGGCGCGATAGGTGAAATGTTCGATCAGCGTCGGGCCGTTGTTCGTCCGCGCACGGTCCGCGGCCCACTGGGTCGCTGCATAGACCGCGAGCGGATCGTTGCCGTCGACGCGCAGCCCGGCGATGCCATAGCCGACCGCGCGCGCCGCGAAGGTGGTGCGCTCACCGCCGGCGAAACCCGAAAAGCTGGAGATCGCCCACTGGTTGTTGACGACGTTGAAGATGACCGGCGCATTGTAGACGGTCGCGAAGGTCAGCGCCGAGTGGAAGTCGCCCTCGGCCGACGATCCCTCGCCGCACCATGTCGTCGCGATGCGGCTGTCGCCCTTCGAAGCGGACGCCATCGCCCAGCCCACCGCCTGCGGATATTGGGTCGCCAGATTGCCCGAGACGCTGAAGAAGCCGTAGTCGGGCGCCGAATACATGATCGGAAGCTGCCGCCCGAGCAGATGGTCGCCGCGATTCGAATAGATCTGGTTCATCATCTGGACCAGCGGATAGTCGCGCGCGATCAATATGCCCTGCTGGCGATAGCTGGGAAACACCATGTCGGCGCGGTCGATCGCCATCGTCGAGGCCACCGAGGTCGCCTCTTCGCCGGTCGATTTCATGTAGAAGCTGGTCTTGCCCTGCCGCTGCGCGCGGAACATGCGGTCGTCGAACGCCCGCACCGTCATCATGTAGCGCAGCATCGTGCGCAGCCGCTCGGGCGCCAGCTTCGGGTCCCACGGTCCTTTCGCCTGCCCGTCGAAATCGAGCACGCGCACCAGGCCGTAACACAGGTCGCGCATCGCGTCGGGTTTCGTCGCCTCGCCGGGGCGCGGCGTGGCATCGACGGCAGGAACCGGAACGTCGCTGAAGTCGGGGGTATCGCCGGGGCGATAGCGCGGTTCGGGAATATGGAGCGACAGCGGCGGCAGATTGCCCGCCGGGCGCCGAGGCGTCTCAGGCATGTCTTCTTCCCTTCGACGCGAATCACGCGCCGTTTAGTTATATTTCAATGCGGCGACATATTATTACCGTCGCCGATCCATTGCAATGCCTGCGATCAGACCGCGACGGGCGCCGGAATATGCGCCTGCGGCGCATAGGCCTCGACCGCGAAATCCTCGAAGCGATAGGCAAAGATGCTTTCCGGCCGCCGCAGGAGGCGCAGCTTTGGCGCGCCGGCCGGGGTCCGCCGCAACTGCTCTTCGACGAGCGCGGTGTGGTTGAGATAGAGATGCACGTCGCCGCCGGTCCACACCAGTTCGTGCGCGTGCAGGTCGCATTGCTGCGCGATCATCCGCGTCAGCAGCGCCGCCTCGAATATGTTGAACGCGAAGCCGAGCCCCAGGTCGCACGAGCGCTGGAACAGCAGGCACGACAATCCGCCGTCGCTGCGCACATGGAACTGATAGGTCATGTGGCACGGCGGCAAGGCCATGCGATCGAGGTCGGCGACGTTCCAGCCGGTGAAGATGTGCCGCCGCGACCCGGGATTGCTGCGCAGCGAATCGATCAGCGCCGCGATCTGGTCGTGCCCCTTTTCGGCCCGGCGGAACAGACCATCCCCCGCGGGCTCGTAGCGCGGCCAGTTCACCCATTGGTGGCCGTAAACGGGACCGAGATCGCCCCATGCCGCCGCGAAATCGGAATCCGAAAGGATGCGCGCCTCGAAATCCTCCGCGCCGATATCTTCGCCGGTCTCGCGGCGATAGCGATCGAGCGGCCAGTCGGTCCAGATCCGCACCCCCTGCGCGACCAGCGGGCGGATATTGGTGTCGCCGGTCAGGAACCACAGCATCTCGCGCAGCGCGGTTTTCCAATAGACCCGCTTGGTGGTGAGCAGCGGGATCGCATCGTCGGCGAGCGAGAATCGCATCGTCTCGCCGAACAGCGAGCGCGTGCCGACGCCGGTGCGGTCGACCCGCTCGTCGCCCTCGGCCCAGATTCGGCGCATCAGGTCGAGATATTGCAGTTCATAATGGATGGAATCGGGCAAGACCTGCTCCTGTGTTGCGGGCCCCAGTGCTAAGCGCGCGACGGAAGGACGGCAAGGGCGGCAGCAGCCATGACTCTCCGTTACGGCGCAGATGCCGATTGGAGCGCCGGCCTCCGCGCCGCATAGACGGCGCGATGAATCTCTCCGATCCGCTTGGCAACGGGGCCGACATGGCCGCGACCGGCTTCGTGCAATGCGCGGACGAGGACGATGTCGCGCGCCACCTGCTGCGCCCGTCCTTCACCAACGACGGCGAAACCGTCCAGTTGCTGGCCTTCGATGGCCATGCACGGCTGATTTCCGCCGAACGGATCGAAGCGACGCTGTCGGGGCGCTGCACCATTCCCCCGATGCGTTGGCGAAGGCTGCTCGGCCCGGCGGTGACCGGCGTGCTGATGGCGCACAACCATCCCTCGGGCGTCGCCTGGCCCAGCGAAGGCGACCTCGCCTGCACCCGCGCGGTTTCGCGGCTCCTTCGTCCGATGGGGATCGATCTGTTCGACCATCTGATCTTCGTCGACAGCGGTCATTTCAGCTTTCGCCGCGCGCACCTGCTGTAGGTCCCGATCCTGGTGCGATTGCCGCTTGCAGTTCCCGGGCGGCGCGTCTAGAGGACCGCCCTGCCTTCGCGCCGCTTCGTCGGCGCTGGAGATCGGTCGGGGAGTAGCTCAGCCTGGTAGAGCACTGTCTTCGGGAGGCAGGGGCCGGAGGTTCGAATCCTCTCTCCCCGACCAGTTTTCTTTCGCAACATTATTTCTTTCCGCTTCTTGTAACGCGGCGCGGAACGTCCTAGATTGTCGGTACGCCGTCGTGGTTGCCCCCTTTCCACTGCGGCGAGTGCCCCGTCCCATGACGCGGGTGCGTCCTCCCTGGACCCTGGCCACCTCGTACTTCGGTACGAGGTGGTTTTTTATTCGGCCGCTTGCGGCAGCCCTTCGTCGCCCGAAAACAGGCTGTTTGCGGCGGCGACCAGTTCCGCGAGCCAGCGCGAGAGCCGCGCCACGCCCGCGGCGTCGGGTCTGCCCATCCCGTCCAGATACAGGCGTCGATCGATCTCGATCTGAACCGCATGCTGGCCGTCCGCGGGGCAGCCGTGGGTCCGGATGATATGACCGCCGGCATAGGGCTGGTTGCGCGTTACCGGCTCGCCAAGCCCCGCCGCCGCATCGACGACCAGATCGACCAGCGCCGGATCGGCCGTCGCGCCGAAACGGTCGCCGACCACGATCCGCGCGCCATGCCCCGGCTGACCCGACGGAATCGGCGGCATGCTGTGGAGGTCGATCAGGATCGCGTGGCCGAAGCGCGCACGCAGGGCAGCCAGCTCGGCCGCGAGCGCGGCATGATAGGGCCGGTGCAGCGAATCGAGTCGCCAGCGCAGGCCGGCCGCATCCATGGGGCGCTTCCACAGCGGCCCGCAATCGGCGAGGCGCGTCGGGACAACGCCCAGCCCCGCCCGCTCCTTGCGGCCGGGCGCCGAGAATTGCGGGCGCAGCGTCACCGCGACCTCGCCCGGCGCCATCTGGCCTTCGCCGCGATTGCAGTCTGCGACCGCGCGCGCCCACAGGGCCTGGACGACCGTGCCGCCCGCCGCCGTCACACCGGCCGCCAGCAGGTCACACCAGCCATCCTCCAGCCGCTCGAGCATCGCGCGGTCGACGCGCGCCGCCGCCAATATCTCGGGCGGATAAAGACGTCCCGCATGGGGAACCGAGACCAGAACGGGGCCGCTGACCGCAGGCCGATTGACAGCGATGGCGGCGCTCTGGAAGATAGGCTGCGGCATGCGGCCAAGGTGGCAAAATTCGCCCGGCGAATCCAGCGTCACCGAATTTGTTAAGCCTCTGCCACTATGGCGGGCATCGCGACGACGGCAGGATCCCATGGGGCGACGCCGCATGACCAGGGGGCGAATTGACAGCATGATCCGGATTTTGCTGGCCGAAGACGATGACGTGATGCGCGAATATCTGGCGCATGCGCTGACCAGCGCCGGCTATCACGTGACCGCCGTCGACCGCGGCACCGAAGCGGTGCCCTATATCGATTCGGGGACGTTCGACCTGCTGCTGTCCGATATCGTGATGCCGGAGATGGACGGCATCGAACTCGCGCAGCACTGCGCGAAGGCGGCGCCGCAGACGCAGGTGATGTTCATCACCGGCTTCGCCGCCGTCACGCTGCGCGCGGAAGAGAATGTCCCGCAGGCGAAGCTGCTGTCGAAGCCCTTCCACCTCAAGGACCTGGTGCGCGAGGTCGACCTGCTGTTCGGGCGCGCCGACCGGTCGCACCAACAATAATCATCGCCGGGCGCGCGAAAGGCTTGCCAGCCTGCGCCAAGCCCATTAAGGGGCGCGTCACCCCAGAACGTGTGGGCGTGTAGCTCAGTGGTAGAGCACTGTGTTGACATCGCAGGGGTCGCAAGTTCAATCCTTGCCACGCCCACCATTCCCTTCCCATCGCCGCCGACCTGGCCGCGCCGTACATGGCACGGCGCGTCCGTCACAGGCCTTGGGTCTGGTCGATGCGCGACGCATCGCCGACCTGGCTGCCCCCGTCGCAATCGAGGATCGTTCCGGTGATGTAGGCGGCCGCCGGCGAGCAGAGGAACACCGCCGATTCGGCCACTTCCTCGACCTTGCCCCACCGCTTCATCGCAATGCGCGCATAATGCGCCTCGCGGGTCGCCGCGTCGGGCGCCAGCCGCTTCATGCCTTCGGTATCGGCGATCGGCCCGGGCGAAATGCCGTTCACCCGTACGTCGGGGCCCCATTCGAGCGCGAGCGTGCGGACGAGCTGGTTGATCCCGGCCTTCGCGGCGCAGGCATGCGCCTGAAGCGCCATCGCGTTGACCGCCTGCCCCGCCGTGATCGCGATCAGCGACGCGCCGGGCTTGTTCAGCAGGTCGTGACACCCCCGGAAGACGTTGAAGGTGCCGTTGAGATCGATGTCAACGACGGTGCGAAAGGCGTTGGCCGACATGCCGAGCACCGGGGCGAGGAAATTGCCCGCGGCGCCCGAAATGACGATGTCGATCGCCCCCAGCCTGTCGGCGACCGTCTCCATCACCCCGCGAATCGCATCATAATCGCGCACATCGCCCGACAGGCCGAGCGCGCCCGCGCCGATCTCGGCCGCCGCGCGCGCCGCCTTGTCGGGATCGCGCCCGGCGACCGCGACCTTCGCCCCCAGTTCGGCGAAGCGCTTCGCGATGCCGAGGTTGATGCCGCTGGTTCCGCCGGCCACGAACGCCGTCTTGCCGGCCAGCAGATTGTCCCGAAACGTCGTCATCCGTCCTTGCTCCTCGCTCGATTTTCGCGCGGCGACCGCACCCCGATCCGCAAAGCGGGTTGACGGATCGGAATCGGTCGCCTTTTGAAACGCGACCAGACAGCAAGGACGAACCGATGGCAAGTGGCCCCACATCGCACAGCTTCATCTCGCAGCGGCTCAAGCTGCATTATGTCGACTGGGGAAATGACGACGCGCCGCCGCTGCTGCTCGTCCACGGCGGCCGCGATCATTGCCGAAGCTGGGATTGGGTCGCGGAGAGGCTGTGCGACCGTTATCATGTCATCGCGCCCGACCTGCGCGGCCATGGCGACAGCGCCTGGTCGCCCGACGGCAATTACGACATGGACGCCTTCGTCTACGATCTCGCGCAGCTCATCCACCAGCTCGACCTCGCGCCGGTGACGATCGTCGCGCATTCGATGGGCGGCAATGTCGCGCTGCGCTATACCGGTCTCTACCCCGACAATGTGCGCAAGCTGGTGGCGATCGAGGGACTCGGCCCTTCGCCCAAGATGCTCGCCGAACGCGCCGCGAAACCCGTCGCCGACCGCTTCCGCCAATGGATCGAGGACAAGCGCCAGGCCGCCGGGCGCATCCCAAAGCGTTATGCCACGCTCGACGACGCGCTCGCGCGGATGATGGCGGAGAACAGCTATCTGACACCCGAACAGGCGCGCCATCTGACCGTGCAGGGGATCAACCGCAACGAGGACGGCAGCTGGAGCTGGAAGTTCGACAATTATCTGAACGTCTGGTCGGGTTTCGACATGCCGCAGGACGACATTGCGTCGCTGTGGGCGGCGATCGCCTGCCCCACGCTGCTTCTCTACGGCGCCGACAGCTGGGCCTCGAATCCCGAAAAGGACGGGCGGCTCGAGCATTTCCGCACCGCAAAGGTGATCGAATTCGAAAAGGCGGGCCACTGGCTGCATCACGACCAGTTCGATCGGTTCATGTCCACGCTAGAGGAGTTTCTCTAGAATGTCGTCGCGGCGCACGCGGGTGCGCGGAAGGAACGGCGCACGATGGTCTATTCGGGGGTCTATTCGGGGCAGGCATCGAAGGGCGAGCGGGTCGCGGCCGGCACGGCGTCGCTGCTGGTCGCGGCCGCGATCGGACTCGGCCTCGCGAGCGGCCTCGATCTTGCGGTCGTGCGCCGCGCCAGCGAGACGATCGCGGCCATAGCGATTCCCGCACCCCGGCCGGAGCCGGAGGTCGCTCCCGCCCCGCAGCCGACCCCGTCCCGCAGCGCCAGCGGCAAGGCGTCTCCCGCCAACAAACAGGCGAAAGCGGCGGCGGCCACGGCCCCGAAACCGCTGGTTCCACCGCCGAATCCTCCGCCGATCGCGGCCGCCCCGCGCCCCGGCGAGGGAAGCCAGGCGTCGGCGGGTGCCGCCCCGGTCGCCGGACCGGGCTCGGGCGCCGGAGGGCGCGGCGACGGCACCGGCGCCGGCGGCTCGGGGAACGGCACCGGCGGCGGGACGCGGCCGGTCTGGCGCAGCGGCACGATCCGCGACAGCGACTATCCGAAGGCGGCCAGCCGCGCGAAGATCGGCGGAGAAGTCGAGGTCCGCTTCACCATCCAGCCGACCGGGCGCGTCACCGCCTGCCGCGTCACGCGGTCGAGCGGCGACCCCGCGCTCGATTCGACCACCTGCCGGCTGATCGAAGAGCGCTTCCGCTTCCGCCCCGCCACCGACGCGGCGGGCCGGCCGATCGCCAGCAGCTATGGCTGGCGCCAGAACTGGTGGCTCGAACGCCGGCGCTGACCAAATGGGAAAAGGTGGCGGAGACGGAGGGATTCGAACCCTCGGTACCGGATTTACCAGTACGACGGTTTAGCAAACCGTTGGTTTCAGCCACTCACCCACGTCTCCGCATGGCCCGCCGCAAGTGCGACGGTGTTGGCCTGAGCGGGGCCTATAGCCAGCCCCGTGCCAGCCCGCAACGCCTAAGATTCGGCATTTCACGGCTCGTTCGGCGCATTTGACGGCCCGCGCGATTCGGTCCAACGCAAATTCGACTCGGGTCATCGCCGGTTCATTGCCCGAAGACCAAAGCGAGTCATGATTAACGCGACCTTCGGCCCGTCGATGCGGGCCGGACAGCTGTTGGGGGAAGAAATGCGCCGGACGCTCACCACCTTTGCGACCATGGCCCTCGCGTCGATCGGGATGGCGCTCGCGCCGTTGCCGGCGGCCGCGCAGATGACCTCGGTCGATCCGAATACCGCGATCGATTCGGATCTCGACAACCCCGCCCCGCCACCGCCCGTCGATACGCCCTCGACGGCGCCTGAAAGCGAATCCTATGACAGCGACCTCGCGACGGGCAGCGAGCAATATGGCACCACGCCCGACACGACGACCGCAACCACCGATCCGGCGACGGCGGCAACCAGCGCCCAGCCCGGCACGACCTACAAGCAGGACGACCTGATCGGCGCCGCCGAAGGCGTGTTCGGCAAGGGCGCGCAAGGGCTCGCCGCGATGATCGAGGACATTTTGCGCAAGCAGGGCGAACCCAACGCCTATATCGTCGGCCGCGAGGCCAGCGGCGCGCTCGGCATCGGGCTGCGCTATGGGTCGGGAACGCTGTACCACAAGGTCGAGGGCGAACGCCCCGCATATTGGACCGGGCCGTCGATCGGTTTCGACGCGGGCGCCAACGCCGGCAATACCTTCGTGCTCGTCTACAATCTCTTCGACAGCGAAGATCTCTACAAGCGCTATCCGGCGGGCGAAGGCGCCGCCTATCTGCTCGGCGGCTTCAACGCCTCCTATCTGCGCCGCGGCGACGTCGTGCTGATCCCGATCCGCGTCGGCGTCGGGGCGCGGCTCGGCGCCAATGTCGGCTATATGAAGTTCCGCAAGAAGCAGAGCTGGCTGCCCTTCTGATCCCGCCCCGCCAGGGATGAGACGGCTCGCGCTTCGGCACCTGGGCGACGTTCATCTCCCCTCCCGCAGGCGGGAGGGGCTGGGGGTGGGCAGCGACAGTGCAAAGGCCCGCCCCGCTGCGACTAAAGCGTGATGACATCGAATGGAATCGTCATTGCGAGCGGCGAAGCCGCGCGGCAATCCGGAATGTGCGCAAACCGCTCTGGATTGCTTCCCCCGGATCAGGTCCGGGGTCGCAATGACGAAGTGGGTCAATCCAAAGTCATCAGAGTCTAACGAACAAGTTCGTAAGCCTCGCTGCCCCTCCCGCCTGCGGGAGGAGAAAACGGGGCATGGCCCAAACCTCCGCTTCCCACCCCGAAACCGCCGCCGGATTCCCGTTATTCCCCGTCGAAGGCGATCAGCGTTTCGCATGCCAGCCCGGCGGCTGCCAGCCGCGCCGAACCGCCGAGGTCGGGCAGGTCGATCACGAACAGCGCGGCGGCGACCTCGGCTCCGGCGCTGCGCATGAGCTGTGCGGTGGCGAGGATGGTGCCGCCGGTCGCCAGCAGATCGTCGATCAGCACGACGCGATGGCCCGGAAGCACCGCGCCTTCGTGCAGTTCAAGCCGATCGACGCCATATTCGAGCTCGTAATCGACCCCGATCGTCATGCCGGGCAGTTTGCCCGCCTTGCGCACGGGAACGAGCCCCAGCCCCATCGCGGTCGCCATCGCCGCACCGAACAGGAAACCGCGCGCCTCCACCGCCACGATCAGGTCGGGGCGATGGATCGCCGCGCGGTCGCAAAGCCGGCGGACGCTTTCGGCGAAACCGGCAGCGTCGCCAATCAGCGTCGTGATATCCCGAAAGGAAATCCCCGGCTTCGGAAAGTCGGGGATCGTGCGGACGAGCGCCGCGAGGTCGAGATCGGGACGGGGCGGAAGGGCGATCATGCAAGCGGCCGCCCTTCCGTCACCGATCAGTGCTCCTTGTCGGCCCAGATGTTCCGATAGGACAGATAGGTCAGCGTGCTGAAGATCAGCAGGAAGATGAAGGCGCCCCAACCCACCTGCACGCGCTTAACCAGCTTCGGTTCGGCGGTCCAGACCAGAAAGGCCGTCACGTCGCTCGCCATTTGGTCGACGGTCGCCTTGGTGCCGTCGGCATAGGTGACCTGACCGTCCGCGAGCGGCGGCGCCATCGCGAGGTTCAGGTTGGCGAAATAGGGGTTGTAGTGCAGCCCGGTGCCGGGGCGCAGTTCCTTGGGCAGGTTCGCCGGCGGGTTCTGAAAACCGGTCAGCAGCGAATAGATGTAATCCTTGCCGCCTTCGCGCGCCTTGGTGATCAGCGACAGGTCGGGGGGCAGCGCGTTGTTGTTCGCCGCACGCGCCGCGACCTCGTTGGCATAGGGCGCCGGGAAATGATCCGACGGCAGGCCGGTGCGCGTCGCCGGTTCGCCCGTGTCCGGGTTGATCGACGGGATATTGTCATAGCTCTTGGCGAAGCTCTTCACCTGGCCTTCGGTATAGCCCAGGTCCTGAATGTTGCGGAACGCGACGAGGTTAAGGCTGTGACAGGCCGAGCAGACTTCCTTGTAGACCTGCATCCCGCGCTGAAGCTGCGCCTTGTCCCAGTGCGGCACCAGGCCGTCACTGGCGAGCTTCAAATGCTTCGGATGTTTATGGAACTCGTGCGAGGCATTGGGCTCATTGGTGAGCGGCGTCGTGAGTATCGCGAGCACCAGCGCGGCAATGAAACCCAGGCCGACGAGAAAACCGAGCGGACGAACCATGGCTGTATCAGCTCCTATATAAGTCCGGCGCTCAGGCCGTTGCCGCCGACGCGGCGTCGGCATGTTTTGCAAGGACCGCTTCCGTGATCGAATTCGGCATCGGTTCGGGACGTTCGATCCGCGAAACGATCGGCAGAATGATCAGGAAGTGCGCGAAATAATAGATCGACGCGAGCTGGCTCATGATCACATAGGGCTGCTCGGCGGGGCTCATGCCGCACCAGCCCAGGATGAACACGTCGAGGACGAGCAGCCAGAAGAACTTCCGGTACAGCGGACGATAGTTCGACGACTTCACGGGCGAACTGTCGAGCCAGGGCAGGAAGAACAGCAGCGCGATCGCCGCGAACATCGCGATGACGCCCCACAGCTTCGCGTCGATCCACAGGAAGTTGAAGGTGAAGGCGCGCAGGATCGCGTAGAAGGGCCAGAAATACCATTCGGGCACGATATGCGCGGGCGTCGAAAGCGGGTTCGCGGGGATGTAGTTGTCCGCGTGGCCCAGCATGTTCGGGACGAAGAAGGTCAGCGCGACGAACACGAGCAGGAAGATGCCGAGTCCGAACCCGTCCTTCGCGGTGTAATAGGGGTGGAAGGGCACCGTGTCCTGTTCGTCCTTCACCTCGATCCCCGTCGGGTTCGACGAGCCCGGAATGTGCAGCGCCCAGATGTGGAGGATGATGACCCCCGCGATCACGAACGGCAGCAGATAGTGCAGCGAGAAGAAGCGATTGAGCGCGGCGTTGTCGGGCGCGAAGCCGCCGAGCAGCCAGACGCGGACCGGCTCGCCGACCACAGGAATGGCGGAGAAGAAGCCGGTGATGACCTGCGCGCCCCAGAAGCTCATCTGCCCCCAGGGGAGCACGTAACCCATGAAGGCGGTCGCCATCATCAGCAGGAAGATGACGACGCCGAGCAGCCACACCATTTCGCGCGGCGCCTTGTACGACCCGTAATAGAGGCCGCGGAAGATGTGGAGATAGACGACGATGAAGAACATGCTCGCGCCGTTCATGTGCGCGTAGCGGATGAACCAGCCCGCGTTGACGTCGCGCATGATGTGCTCGACCGAGTCGAAGGCGACGCCGGCATTGGCGGCATAATGCATCGCCAGCACGATGCCGGTGATGATCTGGATCGCCAGCGCGGCGCCGGCGAGGACGCCGAAGTTCCAGAAATAGTTGAGATTGCGCGGCACCGGATAACCACCGCCGATGGCATTGTAGACGAGGCGCGGCATCGGCAGCTTCTCGTCCAGCCACTTCATCAGCGGGTGCTGGGGCTGATACTGGTTGGCCCAGGGAAAGCTCATCTTATCTCGCTCCTCAGCCGATCGTCACGACAGTGTCGCTGGTGAAATCATAGGGCGGCACGACCAGATTCTTGGGTGCCGGACCTTTGCGGATGCGCGCCGCGGTGTCGTAGTGCGATCCGTGGCACGGGCAGAAATAGCCGCCGAAATCGCCGCGCGGCTCGCCTTCGGCGGCGCCCAGCGGAACGCAGCCGAGGTGCGTGCAGACACCGAGCGTGATCAGCCAGTTCTCCTTGCCCACCTTGGTCCGCTCGGCCAGCGTTTCGGGGTCGCGCAGTTCGCTGAGCGGCACCTTGTTCGCCTCGGCGATCTCGGCGGGAACGAGGTTGCGGACGAACACCGGCTGCTTGCGCCAGCTCGTCTTGATCGACTGCCCCGGCTGGATCGCCGAAATGTCGATTTCGGTCGACGACAGCGCGAGCACGTCGGCGGACGGATTCATCTGATTGACCAGGGGAAGAACCACCGCGACGGACCCGACTCCGGCAAAACTCACTGCCGCGATATTGATGAAGTCCCGGCGCCGCACGCCATCTTCGATGCCGGCGGAGGTTTCGGTTTCACTGGCCATTCGACTGCCCTTGCATGGGTGAACTGACAAAGTTCCCGGAAAAGGAATGACCCGCCCCTGATGCATGCGCGCGAAACGACGCAGCCCCGGCGGCCCCTCCGGGAATTGCCGGCCTGATAGCCGCACATACCCGCCTTGCCAACAGGCAATTTCCCCTTTTCCGCCAATGCGGCGGGCTTGGCCCCTCGCCTCTCGATTCGCTGCCGGGCCGGCGCTATGGCGGCGACATGGACCTGGCGCTGTTCCAGCCCGAGATCGCGGGCAACGTCGGCACGACGCTGCGCACCGCGGCCTGCCTGGGCGTCGCGGTCCACATCATCGAGCCGTGCGGCTTTCCCTTTTCGGATGCGGCGCTGAAACGCGCCGGCATGGATTACGCCACGCGCGCCAACAGCCGGCGCCACGCCGACTGGGCCGCGTTCCGGTCGTGGAGCGCAGCGGAAGGGAAGCGGCTGGTGCTGCTGACGACGGCCGGAGCGACTCCCCTTCCCGCCTTCGATTTCCAGCCCGGCGACACGCTGCTGCTAGGCAGCGAATCCGCAGGAGCGCCGCCCCATGTCCATGATGCCGCGGCGGCGCGGGTCGCGATTCCGATGCGTCCGGGCTTTCGGTCCTTGAATGTCGCGGTGGCGGCTGGCATCGCGCTCGCCGAAGCGCTCAGGCAGACGAAAGGCTTTCCCGCATGATCACGCTCGATCCCCAGCAACAGGCGGCGCGCGACTGGTTCGAGTCGCTGCGCGACCGGATCTGCGCCGCGTTCGAGGCGATCGAGGCCGAAGCCGGCAGCGACGCCCGCTTCGCTTACACGCCCTGGGACCGCGAGGCCGAGGGGCTCGCCCCCGGCGAAGGCGGCGGCGGGGTGCGCGGGGTGATGACGGGGCAGGTGTTCGAGAAGGTCGGGGTCAACGTCTCGACCGTCGGCGGCCGTTTCGCGCCCGATTTCGCCCAGTCGATCCACGGCGCGGGCGACGACCCCAGCTTCTTCGCCACCGGCATCAGCCTCGTCGCGCACATGGCGAATCCGCATGTCCCCGCGGTCCATATGAACACGCGCTTCCTCGTCACCCAGAAGCGCTGGTTCGGCGGCGGCGCCGACCTCAACCCGCCGATTCCTTATGCCGAGGATACCGACGCCTTTCACGCGCGGCTGCGCGCGGCCTGCGCGCCCTTCGGGCCCGATGTCTATCAGCGCTACGCCAAATGGGCCGACGACTATTTCTTCATCCCGCACCGCGGCGTTTCCCGCGGCGTCGGCGGCATCTTCTACGACCATCTCGAATGCGGCGACGACGCCGAATTCGACCGCAACTTCGAATTCACCCGCGGGGTCGGCGAAGCGTTCCTCGACATCTTCCCGCAGATCGTGCGGCGGCGGATGAACCAGCCGTTCACCGACGCGGACCGCGAGGCGCAACTCGTCTGGCGCGGCCGCTATGCCGAGTTCAACCTCGTCTACGACCGCGGCACGCTGTTCGGACTGCGCACCGGGGGCAATATCGACGCGATCCTGATGAGCCTGCCGCCGGTCGCCAAATGGAGCTGACGGACGGAAGGCGGCTCCACGGTCGGACCGCCTTCCCTCACGTCGCAGATCAGGCGAACACGTCGCTCCGGTTGGTCCCGCCCAGCGCGCGATAGAGGCCCGCTGGCACCCCGACCTGCAGATAGGCCATCGGGACGCTGAGCAGGATCGCGCCGATGATCAGGCCGAGCATCGACCCGGTGCCCGGCGCGCCGCCGGCCAGCAGCGACACGCCGACGATCATCCCCAGGATCATGAAGATCACGATCAGCGCGACGCCGAGCAGGATGAAATAGGCGAAAATCTTCCACTGCGACGCGGCGGTCATCCGCCACGAAGCGCCGAGCGCGGCGAGCACGTTATAGCTGCGCTGGTCGGCCATATAGGGGCCGGTGCAGCAAAGGCGCGCGGCGAGCCAGACGAGGAACAGCAGGAACAGCGGCGCGATCAGAAAGAATGCCACGCCGATTCCCATCAGCGCCGAACTGCTCGGCTCGCCCCCGCTCGCCAGCGTCGTCAGAGCGCTGCCGAAGAACAGGAAACCGATGATGCCGAGCAGCAGGACCACCACGACCGCCAGCAACAGCACCGGCAACGAAGCGATCATTCCATAGCCGAGCGCCGCGCCGACCGGCTCGCCGCCATTGGTCAGGCCGATCCGCCACGACGCGAAATAGCTGCCCGTCTGGAGCACATAGTTGACGATGCCGAGCAGGACGCCCGTCGCCCCCATCGCCGCGACCAGGCCGGCGCTGTTTTCGGCCATGGCCGCCGGATCGAACATCGTCGCGCCGCCGCCCAGCAGGAGCTGGAGGATCAGCGGCGCCGCGATGCCGACGCCGATCAGCACGATCGCGTGATGGACCGCCTGCCCGCTGAAAAAGCCGGTCGCATAGGACCAGGCCTCGCTTATGCTAATTCGGTTCATATCGTCCGTCTCCCCTGCTTGCCGAACCGGCTTCCGCGCTTCCGCTGTCCGGCCCCTGCCATCATTCGAACAGTTCGCTCCGCCGCACGGCGAGCTGGCGATACGCCGCCGCCGACACCGCGATCGAAACGAAGCTGGCAACCGCGCCGAACCCGGCCTCGACAAGCCCGCTGAGGATCCGGCCGATCCCCGCGCCGGTTCCGCCGACGAGCCCGACGAGGCTGCCGAGGATCACCGATGCGATCCCGAAGACCAGCGCGACCAGGAACAGGAAGAAGAAGATCGACCAGGCATTGCCCTGGGTCAGCCGCCAGCTTTCGCCGATCGCGGCCATGGGATTGCGGATTCGCCGGTCGGCGACCGCGGGCGCGATCAGGGCGAGCCGGCCGACCAGATAGAGTCCCGGCACGATGAGCAGGATGAAGCCCAGCGCCAGCATGATGCCCGCCAGCAGATGCGCCACCACCAGCGTCGGAAACAAAGTCAGCGCAAAGCTCAGCGCCTCGCCGACGCTCGTCCCGGTGCGCGACAGCCACAGCCGCAGGATCGCCAGCGTCCCGGCAATCGTGAACAGCGCCACGATAAGGCTGCCCGGCACCATCTGCCGGATATTCTCGCGAAAGGTCGCCATGATCTGATCGACCGTCGCGCCGCTCGGCGGTTCGATCGGCACCGGGCCGAACCAGGCGACAGCGAGCGCCGGAAGGAAGAGAAAGACTGCCGCGATCGTGCCGGTCAGGCCGCTGTGGGAGCGCAGTAGCTGGACCGCATCGTCCCACGCCGCGCCCATGTCGAATTTTGTCATTGATACCCCGTCGCTTCGGTGGTTCCGTTTTCGGGGGGAGAGTGACGTGCCCGGCCTCTCCTGTCCAGCATTCTCGGCAGTGCCGCGCAGCGCGGGCTTGCGTCGTCGGGAACCGCGAGGCAGGGAACGACCATGCCCGACCCCGTCCTGCCCGAATGGCGCGTCACGCCCGGTCTTGCCGATTATGCGGAGGCGCTTGCCGACATGGAGGGGCGCGCCGCCGCGATCCAGGCCGGCGATGCGCCCGAACGCATCTGGCTGCTCGAACATCCGCCGCTCTACACCGCCGGGACGAGCGCCGATCCCGCCGAACTGCTGGAAGCGCGCTTTCCGGTGCATGTCGCGGGACGCGGCGGCCGCTACACATACCACGGCCCCGGACAGCGCGTCGGCTATGTCCAGTTGGACCTCGCCCGGCGCGGGCGCGACGTGCGCGCCTATGTCTCGGCGCTCGAGGGCTGGGTGATCGACGCGCTGGCGGTTTTCGGTGTCGCGGCGCGGCGCGCCGAGGGGCGCATCGGCATCTGGACCGACGATGCGCAGGGTCGCGAAGCGAAGATCGGCGCGATCGGCGTCCGGGTGCGGCGCTGGGTGACGCTGCACGGCTTTGCGCTCAACATCGCTCCCGACCTGTCGCATTTCTCCGGAATCGTCCCCTGCGGCATCGCCGAATTTCCGGTCACCAGCCTCGCCGCGCTGGGCATCGACGCGGGAATGGATGACGTCGACGCCGCCTTGCGGCAGGCGCTGCCCGCCTTTCTCGACAAGCTTCCGGCAAGCGATTAGGAAGCCCGCATGAACCGTTCGCTTCTCGCTTCGCTCCTGCTTCTTCCCCTTGCCGCCTGCGGTGGCGGCGACAGCGGCGGCTCCTCGACCGCCAAGCTCGACGCGGTGGAGGTGCAGCCGGGCACGATCAGCGATTCGATGATCATCCTCGACGACGCCGCGGGCGACGGCACCGCGATCGACAACAGCGTGCCCGACGATGGGACGAAGAAGGAAGCGGCCAAGCCCGACGAGGCGGCGACGGACGACGCCGATGCCGCCCCCGACGCGGCCGACGACAATCCCGACGCGGTCGACATGCCCGCGGCGCGCAAGGCGGTCACCCCGGAAAGCGCAGCCAAAAAGGGCTGACCCGATCCTTTGCCGAATGTCGTCACGCTGAACCCGTTTCGGCATCCATGGCCCGGCTCTCCTCCGGCCCTCCGGCGCTGCGGCGAAGAAAACGGCAGGCGATGCCAGCCTACAGGCCCCTCAGGCAGATAACGGCCTGATCCCCGGCGAAAGCCGGGGTCCAGATGGCATGGCGCTGCCCCACATGGACCCCGGCTTTCGCCGGGGAACAGCCCCTCGCCGGAAAGCGATAATCGCCAGCTTGTTTCAGGGTCGAGGCGGCATGGTAAGCCCCTCCCCTTCAGGGGAGGGGTTGGGGTGGGGGCTCGAACCCTTGCGCAAGGCCGCTGGCTCCCGGCCCTCCCTTGAAGGGGAAGAATTTAGAGCCTGATGTCATGCGTTGGAATCGTCATTGCGAGGAGCGAAGCGACGCGGCAATCCAGAGTGTGCGTAAACCACCCTGGATTGCTTCGCTCCGCTCGCAATGACGCAAGCAGGTCGATCCAGATCGTCGCGCCTGGAACCCAGGTCGACACCCGCGGCCTTCCCCATGATCCGCCGGTCAGCGCAGCCCCAGATGCTTGTGCGTCTGGAGCGACAGCTGCCAGCGCGGATCGCGCATCACCAGCTCGATGCAGGCGCGTACATTGTCGGCCGCATGCGCGTCGTCGAGCGGCTGGATCAGCCGATGTGCGAAATCGAGGCCGGCCAGACGCCCGACGTCGCTGCCCGGCTGCGGCCAGACCAGTTTCAGTTCGTCGCCGCTCGTCTGGACCAGTTCGCTTCCCGCCTTCGGACTGACGCAGATCCAGTCGATGGCGCGCGGAACCGGCAGCGTGCCGTTGGTCTCGATCGCGATCGTGAAACCTTCGCCGTGCAGCGCGTCGATCAGCGCCCGGTCGACCTGCAGCATCGGTTCGCCGCCGGTCAGCACGACATAGCGACGATCGCGCGCCTCACCCCAGCTTCGCGCGATCGCCGCCGCCAGCGTCGCAGCGTCGGCATATTTGCCGCCCAGCGTTCCGTCGGTGCCGACGAAATCGGTATCGCAAAAGCGGCATACCGCTTTCGCCCGATCGACCTCGCGACCGGTCCACAGGTTGCATCCGGCAAAGCGGCAGAACACCGCGCGGCGCCCCGACCGGGCGCCTTCGCCCTGCAGGGTCAGGAAAATCTCCTTGACCGCATAGCTCATGCCGGGGGCTTCACCGCATAGCGCGTCGGATCGGTCAGCCCCGCCTCGGCAAATCCCTTGCTGCGCAGGCGACAGCTGTCGCACAGCCCGCAATGCAGGCCGTCGGGCGTCGGGTCATAGCAGGACCAGCTCATCCCCGCGTCGATGCCGAGCCGCGCCGCCTCGGCCGCGATATCGGCCTTCGACATATATTGCAGCGGCGCATGGATGCGAAAGGCGACGCCCTGGTCGCCGTCGCGCGTCGCGAGCCGCGCGAGTGCCTCGAAGCCGGCGATGAACTCGGGGCGGCAGTCGGGATAACCCGAATAGTCGAGCGCGTTGACGCCGATCACGATATCCGCCGCGCGGCGCGCTTCGGCAAGGCCCAGGGTCAGCGACAGGAAGATCAGGTTGCGCGCCGGGACATAGGTGACGGGAATATCCTCCCCCACCCCGTCCTTCGGCACCGCGATGTCGGCGGTCAGCGCCGACCCGCCGAAGCGCCGCAGGTCGAGCGGCAGCACGATATGCTCGTCCGCGCCGACCGCGGCGGCGATCCGCGCCGCCGATTCGAGTTCGACGCGGTGGCGCTGGTTATAATCGATGGTGAGCGCGACGATCCGCGCCCCGGCCTCGCGCGCGAGGCCCGCGCAGACCATCGAATCGAGGCCGCCCGACAAAAGGACGACCAAAGGCTTTCCGGCAAGGTCCTGCATGCGCCGCCCGTTACGCTCGCGGCGGCGCCCGCGCAAGGCCCGCGCCGACAAAGGAAACGGGCCGCGCAGCCTTTGCCGCACGGCCCAGTTTGGCATGAAAGCCTTTAGGAAGAAGAACCACACATCGGCTCTGTCTCCCTTTGTGAAGGAAGAAGGTTAAGGCCCGCTTAACGCGGTTCAGCAGCCGCCGATGCGGCGTCCCTCGATCGCCTGCGAAAAGGGCCGTCCTTCGGCGATTCCCTGCGTGTCGATCTGGACGAGGCGGTTGGTCTCGGCGCGAATGGTGGTGCGGCCGTGCCCGGCGCCGGGGCAGGTGTAATGGACCGTCACCGAATTGGGCGTGTCCTCGATGACATAGCGCGAACAGCCCGAGCGCGGGTGATAGACCTGGATCATCCGCCGCGCATCGCCGACGCACAGCGTCTGCATGACCTTGTCGCTGCCGCGCTCGCGAAGCTGCCAGCTTCCCTTTTCGAGCCGGTCGAGCATCGCCAGCGACGGCGCCTGCGCGGGCACAGCGGTCGCACCCGCCGCCACCGCCGCGCTCATCGAAATCCATCGCATGAAGGGAGAGAAGATCGCCATTTCCACCTTGTCCACCGGCTGCCCGCACCCGGGCAAAACGCGACCCTGTGGACAGTCCGTTAGCAAGACGAGGGCGCGGTTTCAACCGCTTGGCGCTGAATAGCGTCGTTTCGTCGCCCCGTTTCGGGACCGCACCGGCTCAATCGCGCGCCGCGATGTCGTCGAGCGCGATCGGGAAGATGCGCGAGCAGAAGGCGCAATCGACCGGGATCACGCCCCCTTCGTCGGCCATCTCGCGCCGCTCGGCTTCGGGAAACTGCGCCAGCACCCCGGAAAAATGCTCGATGCTGCACCGGCACCCGCGCGACACCATCGTGCCCGGTTCCACGCGCACCTCATCCTCGTGATAGAGGCGCCATGCCAGCGTTTCGAGCGAGGTCGCGGGGTCGGTCAGCTCCTCGTCTCTCAGCGTCGCCGCGATGGTGCGGGCATGCTCCCATTCGGGATGCTCGCGCCGCAGGTGCAGCCGGTCGCGCCCCGCCTCGCCCTCGGGCAGATGCTGGAGCAGCAGGCCGCCCGCGAGGCAGCCCGCCTCCGGATCGCGCCGGGCCGCGAGGCGGATCAGGCTCGGGATCTGTTCGGACTGCTCGAAATAATGCTCCGCGGCCTCCCCGATCGACGCGCCTTCGAGCGGAACGATGCCCTGATAGCGCTCGCCGGTCACCGCATGGTCGAAGGTGATCGCGAGAAAGCCTTCGCCGAACAGCGCGAACAGGCTCGGATCCGGGCCGATTCCCGCCAGCCGCTCGGCATCGAACTTCATATATCCGCGCAGCTCGCCGCCACGATAATCGCAAACCAGCAGCTCAACCGCCCCCCCCCCCGTCTGCGCCTGCAAGGTAAGCTGGCTTCGCTCGTCCTTGAGCGTCGAGCCGAGCAGCACCGTCAGCGCCAGCGCCTCGGCCAGCAGCCTTTCGGCCACCGGCGGATAGTCGTGCGCCGCCATGATCCGGTTGAGCGTCGGGCCGAGCCGCACCAGCCGCCCGCGCACATGGCGGTCGGCGATGGTGAAGACCAGCGGCTGGTCGAACCAGCTTTCCGGCGCCTCGCTCATAGGTGGCCGAGCGCCCACAGCAGCACCGATTTCTGGGCGTGGACGCGGTTTTCCGCCTCGTCCCACACGCGCGATTGCGGGCCGTCGATCACGGCGTCGACGACTTCCTCGCCGCGATGCGCGGGCAGGCAATGCAGGAACAGCGCGTCCGCCTTCGCCTCCTCCATCAGTCGCTCGTCGACCTGGAAGGGCGCCATCGCGGCGAGTTTGTTATGCGCATGCGCCTGCCCCATCGACACCCAGGTGTCGGTGACGACGACATCGGCACCCGCCGCCGCCTCGCGCGCGTCGCAAAAGAGGTCGATGCGGACGCCGCGCGCCCGCGCCGCCTCGACGAAGCCTGGATCGGGCTCATAGCCCTGTGGGCAGCCGGCGCGGATATGGAAACCGAACAGCCCCGCCGCTTCGATCAGCGACGACAGGACATTGTTGCCGTCGCCCAGCCATGCGAGTTCGAGCCCCGGCAGGGCCTTGCCATGTTCGACGAGCGTCAGCAGGTCGGCCACGATCTGGCAGGGATGCGACAGGTCGGTCAGCCCGTTGATCACCGGCACCGATGCATGCGCCGCCATGTCCTCGACCTTGGCATGATCGTCGGTGCGGATCATGATCGCATCGGCATAGCGCGACAGCACCCGCGCGGTATCGGCGATCGTCTCGCCGCGCCCGAGCTGCATCGACCCCGCGTCCATGACCATCGCCGAACCGCCGAGCTGGCGGATCGCGATGTCGAAGGAGGCGCGGGTGCGGGTCGAGTTCTTTTCGAAGATCATCGCGAGCACATGGCCGGCGAGCGGCGCATCGGCGTCGGGCTTGCCCTTGGGCCAGCCGGCGCGCGCCGCCTTGCGGTCGATCGCATCGGCCAGCATCGCCGCGATCGCGTCGCCGCCGGCGTCGGACAGGTTCAGGAAATGCCGCATCAGCTTTCCGGCGGCGTATAGCTCGCCGCCCCCGCCGACAGTTTTTCGATGAATTCGTCGATATGATGCTGTTCGATGTTGAGCGGCGGCAGGACGCGCACGACATTGTCGCCCGCCGCCACGGTCAGCAGCCCGTGGTTGTCGCGCAGGTGCGCGACGAAGGCCCGGCTTTCCACCTTGAGCTTGACCCCGAGCATCAGCCCCATGCCGCGGACGCTTTCGAACAGGTCGTCGTGGTTCGGGATCATCTGTTCGAGCGCGCCGCGCAGGCGCTCGCCGGTCGCCTTGACCTGATCGAGGAACCCTTCCTCGAGGATCACGTCGAACACCGCCTGTCCCGCCGCCATCGCCAGCGGGTTGCCGCCATAGGTCGAACCGTGCGTGCCGAACGTCATGCCGCGCGCCGCCTTTTCGGCCGCCAGGCAGGCGCCCATCGGGAAGCCGCCGCCGATCCCCTTGGCGCTCGCCAATATGTCGGGCGCGACGTCATATTGCTCATAGGCATAGAGTGTGCCGGTGCGCGCGACGCCACACTGGACCTCGTCGAAGATCAGCATCAGATCGCGTTCGTTGCAGATGTCGCGCAACCCCTGCAGAAAAGGCTGTGACGCGGGGCGGATGCCGCCCTCGCCCTGCACCGGCTCGACCAGGAACCCCGCCGTATTGTCGTCGACGAGGTCGAGCGCGGCGTTGAGGTCGTCGAACGGCGCATAGGCAAAACCCGGAAGCAGCGGATCGAAGCCCTTGCGCAGTTTTTCCTGGTTCGTTGCGGAGATCGTGGCCAGCGTTCGTCCGTGGAAGGCATTGTTGAAGGTGATCAGGACATGCTTTTCGGCGTTGCCCGCGCTCGAATGATAGGCGCGCGCGGTCTTGATCGCGCATTCGACCGCCTCGGCGCCCGAATTGGTGAAGAAGACGGTGTCGGCGAACGTATTGTCGACAAGGCGCTGCGCAAACGCCTCGCCCTGCGGGCTCCCGTAAAGGTTCGATACATGCATCAGCGTCGCCGCCTGATCCTGGATCGCCTTGGTCAGGTGCGGGTGCCCGTGGCCGAGCAGGTTGACCGCGATGCCGCTGGCGAAATCCAGATAGCGCTCGCCTCGCTCGCCGATCAGATAGGCGCCTTCGCCGCGCACCGGACGCACACCGCACCGGGGGTAAACGGGCATCAGCGGCGTGATCGACATGGCACAGCACCTTTCCAGACAGATAAAAGGAAAAAGGCGACCGCATCCGGGCCGCCCTTGGTCGGGCGGCTCCTATACCGCCGCGGCGGGAGGCGCGTCAACACGGCGGGCTAAAGGCTCTTCGCCGCCTCCATCGCCAGCGCCAGCGAGCGCTTGCGCGCGTCATGGTCGTACATCGAGGATGCGACGATGACCTCGTCGGCACCGGTGCGCGCCACGAACGCCTTCAGCCCCGCCGCGACATCCTCGACCGTCCCGACCGCCGAGCATTGCAGCACATGGTCGAGGATCGCGCGCGCATTCGGCGGCAGGCTGTCCGTGTACCCCGCGCGCGGCGGCGGCATGCGACCCGGATTGCCGGTGCGCAGCGCCACGAACGCCTGCTGCTGCGACGAGGCGAGATATTCGGCCTCCTCGCGCGTGTCGGCCGCGAAGACGTTGAACGCCGCCATGGCATAGGGTTCGGAAAGCTGCGCCGACGGCTTGAACTGGCGGCGATAGAGCGCCAGGGCCTCGTCGAGCGCGTCGGGCGCGAAATGGCTGGCAAAGGCATAGGGCAGGCCCAGCATCGCCGCGAGTTGCGCGCCGAACAGGCTCGACCCCAATATCCACAGCGGGATGTGCGTTCCCTCTCCCGGCACCGCGCGGATACCGAGCCGTTCGTCGCCCGCGAGGAAGGCCTGCAACTCGACGACGTCCTGCGGGAACTGGCGCTCGTCGCTCGCAAGGTTGCGCCGCAGCGCCTGCGCGACGCGCTGGTCCGACCCCGGCGCACGGCCGAGCCCCAGGTCGACGCGGCCGGGAAACAGCGCCTCGAGCGTCCCGAACTGCTCAGCGATCACCATCGGCGCATGGTTCGGCAGCATGATGCCGCCCGCACCGATGCGGATCGTCCGCGTCGCATGGCCGATATGCGCCAGAACGACCGAGGTCGCGGCGCTCGCAATCCCCGCCATGCCGTGATGCTCGGCGACCCAATAGCGCGAATAGCCGAGTTCTTCCGCATGGCCGGCCAGATCGGCGGCGTTGGCGAGCGATTGCGCGACCGTCCCATTGTCGGTGACGGGGACGAGGTCGAGGAAGGCGAGTTTCAGCATCGGCCCTAATTGGGTGCCCGCCCCTCCGATTGCAACGTTGCGTTTCGCAACCTACAGCGTCGTCCGTCATATCCGAATTATCTTTCCCGTTCGTGTCGAGCGAAGTCGAGACACCCAACGACAGAGCGCAAGGTTGATAGGTGTCTCGACTTCGCTCGCGGAAGAGGGGTGGCACCAAATTAATGTCCGACGTTCCAAGTCGCCTCGGCCCCGAACAATGATGGAGACCCCAGCCCATGAAGACCCGCCGCCTCGGCCAGAGCGCCATCCACGTCACCGACATCTGCATGGGCACGATGACCTTCGGCAGCCAGGCCGACGAAGCGACCGCGTTCCGGGTACTCGACCGCTGCTTCGAGGCGGGCATCAATTTCTTCGACACGGCAGAGGGATATCCGGTGCCGCCCGACATCAAATGGGTCGGCCGCACCGAGGAGATCGTCGGCCGCTGGATGAAGACGAAGCCGCGCGACGCGATCATTCTCGCGACCAAGGTGTCCGGGCCGAGCCACGTCTGGTTCAAATCGCCGTGCCGCGGCGGCACCACCGCGCTCGACCGTCACCATATCCGCGCGGCGATCGAGGGCAGCCTGACGCGGCTCCAGACCGACTATATCGACCTCTACCAGACGCACTGGCCCGATCATGACGCCCCTTATGACGAGATGATGGACGCGCTCGACGAACTGGTGCGCGAGGGCAAGGTGCGCATCCTCGGCTGTTCGAACGAGACGAGTTGGGGCCTGATGAAGGCGCTCGCGGCGTCCGAGCGGCTGGGCGGCGCGCGCTATCATACGATCCAGAACAATTTCAGCCTCAACAACCGCCGCTTCGAGGACGAGCTCGCGCAGGTCTGCCGACAGGAAGGCGTCAGCCTGATCCCCTATTCGCCGCTCGCCGGCGGCGTGCTGTCGGGGAAATATCAGGACGGTGCACGGCCGGAGGGCGCGCGCTTCTCGCGCTATCTGGCGATGGAGGGCCGGCAGGCCGCGATGGGGCGGCGTTTCGTGAACGACCGGAGTCTCGCCGCGACCGAACGCTACCTCGCCATCGCCGAAGAGGCGGGGCTGCATCCGGTGACGATGGCGACCGCCTGGTCGAAGCAGCATGATTTCGTCGCCTCGACGATCGTAGGCGTGAGCGCTTATGACCAGGTCGACCCGATCCTCGATGCGATCGACCTTGTGCTGGGTGACGATGTGATGAAGGCGCTGAACAAGGTCGGCAAGGACATCCTATACCCGATGGGGTAACCTCGTCATTGCGAGGAGCCGAAGGCGACGCGGCAATCCAGAGCTGGCGTAAACCCGCCCTGGATTGCTTCCCCCGGATCAGGTCCGGGGTCGCAATGCCGTGATCAAAAACTATAGCGCGGCCTTGAACAGTTCGAGCATCCGTCCCCACGCCTTCTCCGCCGCCGCTTCGTCATAGGCGCGGCCGTCGGGCGGGCACCAGCCGTGCATCGCGCCCTTGTAGACCTCGACCTCGTGCCATTGGGGGCGCGGATCGAGCACCGCGTTCAGCCGGACCTTTTCTTCCGGGTCCTTCTGATCGTCATTGTCGGCGATCGCGAACAGGAAGCCGGCCTGCGTTTCGGGAATCAGCAGATGCGGGCTGTCGGGCTTGTCGGTCCCGACCGAGGCGCCGTGGAAGCTGGCTGCTGCCTTGACGCGCCCCGGGTTCAGCGCCGCGGTGTAGATGACCATCGGCCCACCCATGCAATAGCCCGCGGTGCCGATGCCCCGCCCCGTATCGACCTCGGCCTGCGCATCGAGAAAGGCGAGATGCGCCTTCGCATCCGTTTGCACCGTCGCACGATCGAACCGTCTCAGATAGCCGAACAGCGCGTCGCGCACGCCGGGGTCGTCGAAATCATGGCCGGGATAGACGACCGGCGCCTTGGCCCAGCGATAGAAGGGATTCACGCACAGCACCGCATAGCCTTCGCCCGCCAATCGGTCGGCCATCTGGCGAAAAGCCGGGCGCAGGCCGCGAATGTCGGGCCAGATCAGCACGCCCGGATGCCGGCCCTCTCCGGGCGCGGTAAAATAGGCATCGGCGGTGCCGTCGTCGGTCGCAATCGTCACGTCGCGCCCCTTCACGGACCCCGCGGCACAGGCGGCCGCCGGCAGCATCGAGGCCACCGCTCCCGCCCCGATCAGGGCGCCGAACGCGCGCCGCCGGACGGGAAGCCCGGCGCGGTCGAGATCGGCTTCGGTGAATTCGTCGCACATGGCTCTCTCCTCTTCCCTCTCTCTTCCCCGGCGCCGATACGCGCCGGAGCGCCAAAGGCTGCGGCCGCGTAAAGCGATTCTCCGAAAGGCGCGAAAAACTGCGCAACTTCGCTCTGAAATCGCGTGGCGGAGGCCAATGGTTACACGGGCAGCTAAGCACGGCCACGGATAATAGGAAAGGGTGGTGCGAATACCCTCCCCCCGAAGGGAGCAGGCAGCAGGCGTGCAACAGCACCTCGTCATAGCCATGCGCGACATGATGCACGCCCACGCCGCGCAGCACGTCCCCGTGCGCCGCGCGGTCGAGGATATGGCCGCCGCCGCAGAAGCCGATCACCGTCATCCCCGCCGCGAGCGCCGCCCGCGCACCGGTCGGCGAATCCTCGATTGCGAGGCAGGCCGCGGGATCTATGCCCAGCCCGTTCGCGGCGGCGAGATAGATGTCGGGATGCGGCTTGCCGCGGGCCCAGCCGTCGGCGCTGTAGACGTGGTGTCCGAAATGGCGCGCGAGTCCGAAGCGATCGAGCGACGCGGCGATATAGGCGGGGCTGCTCGACGAAGCGATAGCGCGCGGCAGGCAGCCCAGCGATTCGAGGAATTCGGGCGCCCCCGGCACCGGCGCGAAACCTTCGGCAAAACGCTTCTGCGCCCGCTCGCGATGCCTCTCGCGGAAATCGTGCGGCAACGGCCGCCCGAGCCGCACGACGATCCGGCGCTCGGTCTCCTGCCAATTATGCCCGCAATAGTCGCGCAGGCATTCTTCATAGGTCGTTGGCAGCCCGATGGCGGTCAGGCTTTCGGCAAGCGTCCGGTTCGCGCGCACCTCGCTGTCGGCGATGACGCCGTCGAAATCGAAGATGACGGCGCTATACACGGTGGCGTCCGAAGCCCTCCAAGGCCAATGGTGGGGAAGCGGGGCGACGGCATGCGCCGCGATAATATTCGATCGCGGCCCAAGCCTCGTCGAACCCGCGATCCAGCCCGGTCAGATTAACGGTGATGTCACCGCCGGTGAGCATTCGGTTCGCTCCCGCCATCTTTCCGGTGAAATTGGTCGACGGATATCGATCCGGCCGGACGAGGCGGAGAACGATGAACCTCTGACGCCGGAACTGCCAGACGGAAATCTCGACGATCTCCTCCCACGGAATCGTCTGTTCGGACCATTGGCGATAATAGAGGCCACTGGACGAAATTCTGATCTGGTCGCGATTGTCGAACAACCGCGTGAATATCAGAATTGAGCAGGCACCGAAAAACAGGACCGACAGCCAGCCGATCCATTCCACGCCCGGCTTGAGCGGTTGCCTCGCGATCCCCGCCAGCCAGATGCCGAGGACGACAAACGCGACGCCCCCCAAGAGCAGCAGCAGGAGCCGCCATCGCGAATTGCGGGCGACGAAAACTCCCGTCACTCCACCGTGACCGATTTCGCCAGATTACGCGGCTGGTCCACGTCCGTCCCCTTGGCGACCGCGACGTGATAGGCCAGCAATTGCACCGGCACGGCGTAGACGAGCGGTGCGATCAGCGGGTGGACCTTGGGCATCTCGATCGTCGCCATGCAGCCCTCGCCCGCTTCGGCCAGGCCTTCGGCGTCACTGATCAGCACGACCTTGCCGCCGCGCGCCATCACCTCCTGCATGTTGCTGACGGTCTTTTCGAACAGCGGGCCGGAGGGGGCGAGGACGATCACCGGCACCGCTTCGTCGATGAGCGCGATAGGCCCGTGCTTCATCTCGCCCGAGGCATAGCCTTCGGCGTGGATATAGCTGATTTCCTTGAGCTTGAGCGCGCCCTCGAGCGCGAGCGGATAGTCAGGGCCGCGGCCGAGGTAGAGCACGTCGCGCGCCGGCGCGACGAGCGGCGCCATTTCTGCGATCTCCTCGTCGTGGGCGAGCGCGGCGTTGAGCGCGGCGGGCGCCTCGATCAGATGCCGGACGATCTCGCGTTCCTGCGCAGCGTCGAGCTTCCCCTTGCGCAGCGCGAGATGCGCCGCGAGCGCGGCAAGCACCGCGAGCTGGCAGGTGAAGGCCTTGGTCGACGCGACCCCGATCTCCGGCCCCGCATGGGTCGGGAGGAGCAGGTCTGCCTCGCGCGCCATGCTGCTGGTCGGGACGTTGACGACGACCGCGATCGTCTGCCCCTGCGCCTTGCAATGGCGCAGCGCCGCGAGCGTGTCGGCTGTCTCGCCCGACTGCGAGATGAAGAGCGCGAGCCCGCCGGGCTGGAGCACCGGGTCGCGATAGCGAAACTCCGACGCGACATCGATGTCGACGGGCACACGCGCGAACTGCTCGAACCAGTATTTGGCGACCATGCCGGCGTAGAAGCTGGTGCCGCAGGCGACGATGGTGATGCGGTCGATCCGCGACAGGTCGAAATCCATCTGCGGCAGCGCCACCGTCTGTTCGAGCGGGCGGATATAGGAAGCGAGCGTCTGCGCGACGACGGTCGGCTGCTCGAAAATCTCCTTTTGCATGAAGTGGCGGTAGTTGCCCTTCTCGATCGCCGTCGCGGTGACGCCCGATGTGGTGATGTCGCGCTCGACGGGGTTGTTGTCGCGGTCGAAAATCCGCGCGCCGTCGCGCGTGATGACGACCCAGTCGCCTTCCTCCAGATAGGCGATCTTCTGCGTGAGCGGCGCCAGCGCCAGCGCGTCGGAACCGAGATAGGTCTCGCCGTCGCCATAGCCGACGACGAGCGGCGAGCCGAGCCGCGCGCCGATCAGCAGGTCGGGATGGTTGCGGAATGCGATGGCGAGCGCGAAGGCGCCGCGCAGTTCGGGGAGCACCGCCTTCACCGCCTCTTCGGGCGATTGCCCCGCCTCGATCCGCTCGGAGACCAGATGCGCGACGACCTCGGTATCGGTATCGCTCTCGAAGCGGCGCCCGCGCGCGGTCAGCGCCTCGCGCAGCGGCCGGAAATTCTCGATGATGCCGTTGTGGACGAGCGCCACCTCGCCCGTCGCGTGCGGGTGGGCGTTGTTCGTCGTCGGCGCGCCGTGCGTCGCCCAGCGTGTGTGGGCGATGCCGACGGTCCCCGGCGCCGGATGCGCGGCCAGTTCCTTGACGAGTCCGCCCAGCTTGCCTTCGGCCCGGCGGCGGATCAGTTCGCCGCCCTCGACCGTGCAGACGCCCGCCGAGTCATAACCGCGATATTCCATCCGCCTGAGTCCGTCGACAAGGCGGTCCGCCACGGGGGCCTTGCCAATAATTCCGATGATTCCGCACATGGGCGACAGTCTTTCTATAGGGTGTAGGGGACACGGATGCCCGGCATCGCCGCCGGAAAATCCTTTATATTTCGCGTGACCAGAACACGACCGCGCGTAAGCGCGGTCGCCAGTATGATCGCATCCATGGCTTTGAGCCGAAACCGCTCACGCCGCAGCGCAGCGGCGCGCTCCCCGATTTCGGCGTCGATTTCATCAACCCCGAAACCGGACAGCAGGATTTCCGCGCGCCGCAGACCGTCGCCCTCGCCTTTGGACATGACCTCGATCCACACCGCCCGGCTGATCCAGACCCGCCCCCTTTGCGCGGCGCGTTCCAACTCGGCGCGCGCCTGGGGAAACCCGCGCAGCAAGTCGATGACGATATTGCTGTCGAAAGCAAAGCCGCTCACTTCTTCGCGCGCTTCTTCGGTTTCGCTTTGGTGCCCAGCCGGGTCTGCATCGCCTTTGCCGGATCGGGATGGGTTTCGCCGGGCTTTATTCCCTGTTCGGCCAGCCAGGCTGTGTGAATTTCATATTCGCGATCATCCTGCTCGTCGAACAGATCGGGAAATTCCGCCCGCACTTCCGGATAATCCGGGTCCCAAGGTCGTGTCGATCCGGCGCGCTCACGCCGCTGCCACTCAACGGCGTCGCCGATGTCGGTCCGATCCTTCCACGCCCCGAAACCGGCCTCGATCCAGTCCAGCGGCGTTTGCGGTCGATAAGCCGCCACCGCTTCGCGCAGGATCGCCGCGCGGGACTTCCCCTGCTCGACAGCAAGCTGGTCGAGCCATTTGATATCCTCATCAGGCAAATCGGCGAGTATGCGAGTCATGATATACTGATATCATATCATGATATCATGCCAACCCTGCGCTCCGCCGCCCATGGTCCGGTCGACGAAAATCATCGCGAACTGCACGGGGTCGGCCGCCTCGCCGTTTCCCGCCTCGAAGCGCGCCTTGCCGTCGGTCCATATCTTGCGGATCTGCGCCGGAAGCTCGGGGGTGAAGTTCATCTGCTTCGCGACGATCTCCGGCCAGCGGCCGGTGGTGTTGAAACTCTGATGAAGCTGCGGCTCCATCGCGGTGCAATAGGCTTCGGTCGCCTGGTCGAGGTGGCCGATCGCCTTCAGCACCCAGGCGTCGACGAAGCGCAGGAAGGGCTTGTTCTCGTACCGGTCGCTCATGTTTTCTGCTCCGCCGCCTTCTTCTTGCGCATCGCGTCGTGGAAGCGGTCGGCCCAGCCGGGCTTGACCGACTGTTCGGCGCGCACCAAGCGCAGTTCACCGTCACCGACGTCACGCGTCACCGTGCTGCCCGCACCGACGATCGCGTCGGCACCAACCCGCACCGGCGCGACCAGCGCGCTGTTCGATCCGATAAAGGCGCGCTCGCCGATCTCGGTACGATATTTGAAATAGCCGTCATAGTTGCAGGTGATCGTGCCCGCGCCGATATTGGCCCCCGCGCCGACCGTCGCATCGCCCAGATAGGTCAGATGATTCGCCTTGGCGCCCTTGCCCAGATGCGTCTTCTTGGTCTCAACAAAATTGCCGATCTTCGCCTTTTCGTCGAGCACGGTTCCGGGGCGCAGCCGTGCGAACGGCCCGACCTCGCAGCCCGCGCCGATCTCCGCGCCCTCGATATGACTGAAGCCGCGGATCGTCGCGCCGTCGGCGATCCGCACGCCGGGGCCGAAGAAGACATTGGGTTCGACCGTCACGTCGCGGCCGATTTCGGTATCCCACGAGAACCAGACGGTGTCGGGCGCCTTGAGCGACACGCCAGCCGCCATCGCCTCCTCCCGTTTGAACGCCTGCCACTGCGCCTCGGCGGCGGCGAGTTCGGCGCGGCTGTTGATGCCGGCGACTTCGTCGGCGCCGGTCTCGATCGCGACGACACGGGCTCCTTCGGCGATCGCGCCCGTCGCCACGTCGGGCAGATAATATTCGCCCTGCGCGTTGTCGTTGCCGACGGCGTCGAGAAGGCGCCACATATCGGGCGCACGCGCGACGATGACTCCCGAATTGCACAGATCGACCGCGCGCTCCTCGGCGGTGGCGTCCTTATATTCGACCATCTTGCGGACCGTTCCGTCGGCATCGGCGATGATGCGTCCATAGGCCGCGGCATCGGCGGGCCGGAACCCGAGCACCGCGACCCGCGCGCCCGCGTCGAGCGCCGCGCACAAGCGCAGCACGGTATCGGCGGCCAGCATCGGACAATCGCCGAAACAGACGAGAATCATGCCGCCGAACCCGGAAAGCGCCTCACGCGCCTGTAGCGCCGCGTGCGCGGTCCCCAATTGGGGATCCTGAACGACCGTCACCGCACCGGTGCCGGCCAGCGCGGATTCGACCTGTTCGCGCTTGTCGCCGACGACGACCACGGTCGCCGCCGGGGCCAGCGCGGCAAAGCTGTCCATCAGGTGAAGCAGCATCGGCCGCCCCGCGATCGGGTGGAGCACCTTGTGAAGGTCGGACTTCATGCGGGTGCCCTTGCCGGCGGCAAGGATGACGGCCGCGACGGGCGGGAGGGAGGCGTTGCTCATGCGCCCCGCCATGCCAGCAAATCATTGCGGTTTCCAGACCGTCGCGCCATGGCAGCGCGCATGAGCGACTTTCCCTTTCGCATCGTCGGCTTCGATCTCGACGGCACGTTGATCGACACGCTGGCCGACCTGACCGCCGCGCTCAACCACGCGCTGGGCGTCGCGGGGCGGCCGCCGCAGGATGTCGCGGCGGTGCGGCCGATGGTCGGGCTGGGCGCGGCGCATATGCTCGAACAGGGACTCGCGGCGACCGGCGGCGTCCCCGCCGATGCCTCACCGCGCCTCTACGACGAATTGATCGCCTATTACCGGGCGCACATCGCGGTCCACAGCCGTCCCTTCCCCGGCCTGCTCGCGGCGCTCGACCGCCTCGACGCGCTCGGCGTCCGGACCGCGGTGATGACTAACAAGGCCGAAGACCTCGCACGCCAACTGCTCGGGGACCTGGGGCTCGCCGATCGCATGGCGACGATCATCGGCGGCGACACGCTGGGGCCCGGAAAGCGCAAGCCGTCGCCCGAACCGATCCGCGCGATGATCGAAGCATGCGGCGGCGGGCGCACCGCCTTTGTCGGCGACAGCATCTTCGACGTCATGGCGGCGCGCGGCGCGGGCGCGACCAGCGTCGCGGTCAGCTTCGGCTTCCTGCACCAGCCGGTCGAGGAACTGGGCGCCGATCATGTGATCGACGACTATGCCGAACTGGTGCCGCTGCTCGCCGGCATCCGATGAACAGGGACAGACCCTATTGATTGCGGCGCCACTTGGTCCACAGGTGCCGCGCGAGCAGGACCGGCGGCATGCGCATCCAGTGCGAGCGGATATAGAAGGCCTGCTGCAATAGAAAGTCGGTGGGGCGTCCCCAATCGTCGCGCGCGAGCAGGCGGCGCACATAGAGGCGGTCCGCCGCGCGCGGCTGGCTCCACCCGGCCGGAAGCGTCGCGCCGTAAAGCGCATGCGCCAGCCGCGCCGCGCGGGCGACCTCGGGCCCCAGTTCGTGTTTGTCCGCGCGCGCCGCGAGCCGGTCCCAGAAATCCGGATCGGCGGCCGCGAAATCGCGCGTCAGGCAGTGGAAATCCCACAGGTTGCGCAGACCGCCCTGCAGGTCGCCGTCGGCCAGCAAGTGCGCGGCGCAGTGACACACCATGTCGACCGGACACAGCACCGTGAAACCGTCCGCCGTGGCGACCGCCTCGCTGACCAGCACCAGCGGATCGGGCGTCCGGCGGTGCGTGCGCGGCAGGATGGTGTGGTGGACGTCGATCATGCGGTCGCGGCTGCGATGGATCATCGGCGGCAGTTCGTGCATATGCTCGCGATAATAGGCATCGTCATAGGGGTCCGACTTCACCCATTCCCACCCCGATTCGAGCAGTTCGTTCTCGACTCGTCCGACCTCGTGCCACGGGATCAATATGTCGAGGTCGCCGATCTGCCGCCCCTCGCTGCACGACAGCCCCGCCGCCGCATAGGCGGTACCCTTGAGCAGCACGAATTCGAGCCGTTCGGACGTCAGCGCCCGGCGCGCCATTTCGGCTTCCCACAATGCCTGGGCCTGCGCGACCGCGACGGCCGCGCGCTGGTCGGCAAAGAGCGCGGCGACCGGCGGCGGCAGCGGCGCATCGGCGAGCCGGCAGGCCAGCGTGCCCAGCAAGGCCTCTGCCCGCGCCACCGAGATCACCCCGTCCCACGCGCGCGGCGCCAGCGCCGCCGGGTCCTGCCGCCCGGCAAGCAACGCGACGAGATCGCGCACCGCGCTCACCGCGCCGCCTCCGCCCACAGCCGGTCGACGAGCGCCATGCCGGTGGCGCTGTCGGGATAGGAGACGGCAAAGGCCGGCGTCTCGCGCACCAGCCGCAGCAGCGCGGCAAAACCGGTTTCGCCGAGCGCGACATAGTTGGTCGAGGCTTCGGTCAGGCGCACGAAGGCCTCCCCCTCGCCCATCGGCTCGACCGCCGCCTCGCCGCCGAAGCGCGGGAAGAGGAGCAGCGCCGGGCGCACCGGATCGTGCATCGCCGCGACGGCGTCGGCACGCGGTATCAGGTGGCGGATGTCGCCCTTCGGGGTGCCCGCGAGCAACGGGCCGAGGCGCGCGCGATCGACCCGCGCCGCAACCTCGGCGATCGCCGCGTTCTTCAGGCTGACGGCGCGCGGGAACGCCAGCGCGTCGCCGCTCGCGGGATCGACCAGTGTGAATTCATCACCCATCAGCCGCCAACCGTCCTCGCCGAGCAGCGCCGCGAGCGTCGATTTGCCCGATCCCGATTCGCCCGACAGGATCGCCGCGCGTCCGTCCTTCGCCACCGCGCTCGCATGGAGCAGCAGGTGGCGGCGCCAGCCGAGCGCGACCTGCAGGTTCATCCCCATCTCCGCCGCGAGCAGCCCCATCGACAGGGGCAGCGGCAGCGCATCGGGAACGGTGAAGTCGCCGCCGATCTGCACCGATGGGCGCAGCCAGCGCCGCCACGGCCGCGCCGCGAACAGCCGCACGGTGGCGTCGGCAGGGCGGTCTTCGTCGCCGGGATAGCCGGCGTAGAGACGGTTCAGCGCGGCGATCGGCGCCGCCCAGTCGCTGCCGATGCGGAACTGCACCGGGCCGACCGCGAGGCGCGTTCCATATCTCACACCGGCGCCACCAGCCCCAGTTCCGCCAGTTCGACGAGCCGTTCGGCGACGAGCGCCTGCGCGCCGTCCGCGTCGCCGAGGTCGAATGCTGCTGCCAGCCGCGCGGCGACCGCGGCGGCGTTGCAGCCGTCGGCACCCATCGCCGCCAATATCTCAGGCATCGGCGAAACCACGATATGCGTCTGCGTCGAGCGCCGGTCGAAGATCAGGGTGAGGTCGCCGAGCGGTTCGACGCGCAGCGCGTCGGGAGGCGCGGCGCGATAGGTCCGATCAGCCATAATCTTCGGCGGCGGCGGTCAGCTTGGCGAGGATCGTCATCAGCGTCGCGCGCTCGGCGGCGCTGATATGCGATTCGAGCCGCGCCTCGGTCGCCAGCGCCGCGGGAACGATCGCATCGTAAAGCGAGCGGCCGGTCTCGGTCAGTTCCAGATGATGCGAGCGCCCGTCGGCCTCGTGCGCCTGCCGCGCGATCAGGTTGCGATCGGCGAGCGCCTTTGCCGCCCGGTTGACCGTCACCTTGTCCATCCGCGTCGCCGCGACCAGCTCGCGCTGCGTCTTGGGCCGCCCTTCGCCGAGCACGGCCATCAGCCGCCATTCGGGAATCTTGAGGCCGAACCGGCTCTGATATTCGGCCGCGATCCGGCTCGACAGCGAATTGGACGCGATCGACAGCCGATACGGCAGGAACTGGTCGAGGTTGAGGGTCTTGGGTGGCATGCCCTTTCTTATCGCCAAACCCGGCGCTGTGAAGGTCCGAAGTTACCGTGACGATCAGAAGTTGATGCGCGTGCCGATCCACAAGGTGCGCGGCGTCGCGCGCTCGACGATCCCCGAGGAGGAGATGGCGGCGGGCACCGGCTCGTCGAACAGATTCTCGCCGCGCGCCTCGATCCCGATCACGCCGGAAAGCCGCCACGACAGCCCGGCGTCGAGCGTCAGCGCGTCGCCCAGCCGCTGGAGGCCGAGGTCGTCCTCATTCTGCGCGCCGATATAGCGCAGTGTCGCAAAGCCGCCGAAGGGGCCGCCGCCATTGTCGCGCAGCGACAGGCTGGCGCCGTGCCTCGCGATCTGCGCCGGGCGCCGTCCGTCGAGCGCCGCGGCTGCTCCGGAAGCATCGACGCGCGCGTCGGTATAGGCCCAGGTTGCGCGCAGCACCGCGGGGCCGATCGCCTGCTCGGCGCTGACCTCGACCCCCTTGCTGTCGATTGCGTCGAGATTCTGCCGCTGGCTGTAAGTCGCCCCCGCCGCGACGAAGCCGACGCCGGGGAAATTGCCGGGACCGGTGGCGAGCGTGACGTTGGCGATCGCATTCGACAGCCGGTTCGCGAACAGCGTCGCCGACAGCTTCGTTCCACCGCCCTGCCAATCGGCGCCGACTTCGCCGCCCCACAATCGCTCGGGCTTCAACAGTTCGTTCGCAGCGGTCGCGTCGGCGCCGACGCGGAAGGGGCGATAGAGCTCGTTAAGCGTCGGCAGGCGCCAGCCGCGATAACCCGCGGCGCGCAGCGAAAAGCCGTTCGCGGTCCAGCGCAGCCCGATGCGCCCGCTGCCTTCCCATCCCTGTCGCGCCGCGAAGGTCGCATCGCTGATCGGCGGGCCGCCGAAATTATACTCGTGCCGATAGCCCGCCGCGAGCCACCAGCGGTCGAGGCGTCCGCTGACGGTCCACAGGAAAGCTTCGTGCGGATCGCCGGAGGTCCATTCGGCGAATGTGCCGAGCGTGTCGCTGCTGCCGCCCGCGACGCGATGGCGGCCGGGGACGAGGCCGGTGAAGAAATAATCCTCCTCGGTACGTCCGACGGTCCGACGCCAGTCGACGCCGACCCGCAGCGGATTGGCGTCGCCGATCGCCGGGCGCAATTCGACGCGCCCGCCGAGTCCGGTCGCGGGCACGCGCTGGAACAGCGCCGGCGCGACGCTGTTCCGATCCGCCGCGACGCTGGCGAAACCGCTGTCGAAATCGCGCTGCTGGACATAGGCGAGCGCCAGCCACTGGGTCGCGCCCGCCGGGTCGTGGACGAAGCGCAGGCTGGCATCGACCCCATCGATCCGGCTGGTGGTGAAATCGACGCCGCGGTCGCGCCGGTCGGAAAAGCCGCGCAGGCTCGCCTCGACCCGGCTGTCGGCGCCCGCGTCGAACCGCAGCCGCACGCCGAGCCCACCCTGCTCATAAGGCGCCGCCCGATCGACCGCGCCGCGCTGTCCCGCCGTTACGGGCACGAAGCCGTCGCCGCGGCTGTAGCGCCCGTCGATCGCGACCTGCCCGGCGCCGAGCCGCGCTCCGGCGCTGAGCGTCGCGTCCCAGCCGTCGCGGCTGCCGTGGGCGAAGCTCGCCTCGATGCCGTCCGCCATTTCGGAATAGAGGCCGATCGTGCCGGCGAGCGCGCCGGGCCCGTCGGCGCCGCTGCCGCCGCCGCGCGCGACGACGATGCCGCCGAGCCGGATCGCGTCATAGGCGCTCCACGCGACCCAGGCGCCGAAGGGGTCGGCCTGCGGCACGCCGTCGAGCGTCACCAGCGCGCGGCTCGACGCATTGCCGCCGAGCCCGCGCAGCGTCACGCCCTGGCTCGTCGGATGCGCGGTGCGTCCGTCGGAGCGCCGGAACTGGACGATCCCCGCCTCGTCGCGCAGCCGGTTTTCGATGCGCGAGCCGAGGCCGGGGTCGAGATCGCGCAGCACCGCCACGCCCTGCGCCCCGTCGCCCGGCGCCGGTCGCAGCAATCCCGCGCCGGTGACGACGATGTCCTGGTCGCCGGTCTCCTCGGCCAGCGCCGTCACCGGCAGCGCCAGCGCCGCGACCCCCGCGAGGAGCCGGATCATGCCGCCTTCACCGCGTCGGGGTGCGCCCGCTGGAACGCGTCCAGCCCCGTGCACGCCGCGTCGATGGCGACGAGCCGCGGATAGGCATCGAGCGGCACATCGAACCGCCGCGCATTGTACATTTGCGGCACCAGGCAGCAGTCGGCGATTCCGGGCGTTTCGCCGCCAAGATAGCGGCCGTCGCCCGCCATCGCCTCGAGCGCGTCGAAGCCCTCGATGATCCAGTGGCGATACCAGCGGTCCTTGGTCTGCTCGTTGAGCCCGAGGTCGCGCTTCAGATATTTGAGCACGCGCAGATTGTTGAGCGGGTGGATGTCGCAGGCGACGACCTGCGCCTGCGCGAGCGCGACCGCGCGCGGCATCGCGTCATCGGGGATCAGCCGCGGTTCGGGAAAGGCGCGGTCGAGCCAGTCGATGATCGCGAGGCTCTGGATGATCGTCTGCCCGTCGGCGACGAGCAGCGGCACGAAGCCCTGCGCATTCTGCGCGAGATAGGAGTCGCTCTTCTGCTCGCCCGCGATCAGGCTGATCTCGACGCGCTCATAGGCGAGTCCCTTCAGATTCAGCGCGATGCGGACGCGATAGCTGGCCGAGGAGCGGAAATAATCGTGGAGGACGAGCGAGGTCATGGCCCGACCTAGGGTCAGTTTGGCGCTCTTGGCAAGCATCCGGCGAAAAGCAGCGGACGGTATGTCCGGCCATCACTCGCCTTTCGGCATCTCCGCTATCCATTGCCGCAGCAGCGCCACGCCTTCCCTGTGCACGGTCGAGCGCCCGATCTCGGGCATCGCGATGCCGGGGTCGAGGCTTTCGAGGCGGTAGATGAGGAAGCTGTGGTCGGGATCGCCGGGCTTTATCGCGAACTCCATCCCGCCGCTGCCGCGTCCCGCGGCGGTCGGGCGCTTGCCGACGCCGTAATTGACGCCCACCGGGTCGGTCCAGCGCAGGAACAGCCCGCTGTTCGACGCGCTACCCTCGGGGTTGTGGCAATAGCTGCAATTGGCGTCGAGATAGGCGCGCGCGCGGTCATGGAGCGATCCGCTCGCCGGATCGTCCCAGCGCGGCATCGGCGCGACCGGCCGCGCCGGGCCGGTCAGGAACCGCGCGACATCGCCGCGCGCCGCCGCCGCGCCGAAATCGATGTTCGCCGCCTTCGGCCCGATCGGGACGATCGCGCCCGCCTTGCTGTGGCATTCCTTGCACTGATTCTTGTTGGGCACCGCGTACCGGATGCTGTGCGCCTCGCCGTCGGGGCTCCGGAACGTCACCGGAACCCGCCGCCCGGCCAGCGCCAGCGTCGCGTCCTTCCCATCGGCGTCCCAGATATAGGGCAGCGCCGCCCAGCCGTCCGCACGGTGGATCAGCAGCCGCGTCTCGAGCGGAGCGCCGCCCGCCCGGTCGGGCCAGCCGAAACTCTTGACGATCACGGTGCCGAGCGGAAAGGCGATCGCGCCATCGTCGGCCACCTCGGCATGCTGGCCCGGCGGGATCCAGATCAGCCGGTGCTTCTCGGCATAGTCGCTGAACAGCGGGGTGTGCAGCGTATAGGGCAGCAGACCGCCGACCGGCTCGCTGGTGCCGACGCGAAACAGGCCGAATTCGGACAGTTTGCGCGGCATCGTATCGCCGTCGATCACCGCCTGCTGCGGCCCCGGTTCGGACACCGCGACCGCGCCGCTCGCACACAGCAGCGCGGCGGCCAGCGCGGCGGCGACGCGCCTCACCGGACCTTCGCCTCCATCGCCGCGGGCAGCGTGATGCCGGGAAGCGGCGTCGGCGCCTCGCCTTTCAGGTCGGCGGGCGACGGCTTCGCCTCGCTCTGCGGCGTCGATACGTCGGGCAGGTTCAGCGACAGCACGGCGACGTCGTCGTTGACGATCGCGCTCCCCGCACCGTCCCACAGCACCGGGGGGATCGCGCCGCCCATCGCCGCCGCGATCTCCGCCCCGCCCGGAAACGCCGGTGCGAACCCGGCCTTGCCATGCTCGTTGTTCCACGCGGCGATGTCGCGGGGCAGCGGCTGATATTTGTCGTCCTGATAGGGATAGCGATAGCCGACGATCATCACATTGGCGGTGCCGTTGTTCTCGAACACATTGTCGAATATCTCGACCCGGCTGTTCGCCATCACCAGCACGCCGGTGCCGGTGGGGACGCTCGCGACGATATTGCCCTTCGGTGCGAAATTGGGGGTGCTGTTGTCGTTGACGACATTGTCGAAGACGCGGACATTGTGCCCACCCTGCTGCGGCAGGCTGGGCAGGTCGAAGACAAGGATGCCGCCGGTGTTCTTCGTCGCGACATTGTCGTGGACGTCGGCGTCGAAGCTGTTCTCGATCTCGATCCCCGCGACATTCTCGGTCGCGATCGAATCGCGCACGACGATATTGCGCGACTGGCCGACATAGATGCCCGCGTCCGACGCGCCGCGGACATAGACGCTGTCGATCAGCACGTCGCTGCTCTCGACCGGATAGATGCCATAGGCGCCGTTGGTCTCCTTCGGCCCCGCGGTCCATTCGACGCGCAGCCGGTGATAGACGATGCGGTCGGCGCCCTTCGACTTGATTCCGTCGCCCTTGGTGTTGAGCACCGCGAAATTCGTCAGATACACGTCGTCGGAAGTGACGAGCAGCCCCTCGCCCGCCCCCTGCTGGTCGGAGAAATCGAGGATCGAGCCGGTGCCCTCCTTCGTCCCCGCGCCGCGCAGCGTGACCTTGTCGACATCGAGCGAGAGCCCGTCGGTCAGCTTCCACACCCCGGCGCCCAGTTCGACGATGTCGCCGGGCTCGGCCAGGATCAGCGCTTCCTGCAAAGCCTCGTTGGCGTCGGGGCCGCCGGGCGCGACGGATATGGTCTTTGCCCCCGCGGGGAAGGCCGCGAGCATCGCCACGGCGGCGATCCCAAGGCCAAGGGCGTGCGGCAGCTGGTGGACTCGCATCTCTTTCTCCCATCCTCTCACGCCGATCATGGGACAATCGCGCGGCGCTGCCAAGCCCGGTGGCGGCGGATCAGCCGGACGGCGCCCGCGCGGCAAGCGGAGTGCGGACGCGCGCGGCCCACGCCGTCAGCCGGCGCTTCATCCACGCCGACACCGGGCGCTCCCAATAATGGGTCAGCAGATGCGCGAGCAGCAGCGCACAGCCCAGCGCGACCGCGAACGACACCCAGGGTCCGACCCCCAGCTCCTGCAGGTGCGCGATCAGCGCGTATCCGAGCATCTGGTGCGTCAGATAGAGCGCATAGGAAATGCCGCCGAGCCAGGTCAGCGGTCTCGCGAGGCGTCCGGGCTGCCAGCGGGTCAGGCAGGCGAAGCTCATCGCCAGCACGATCAGGCCGACGACGATCAGCCCGTGCCAGCCATCGTAAAGCGCCTCGACCAGCGGCGTCGCGGGCAGGATCGCCGCCTGCGCGAGCGAAAAGCCGCGCGTGCGCAGCAGGTAGAGTGCCAGACCGCAGCCGAACAGGTCGGCATATTGGTTGAGCATCAGCAACAGGTGCAGCGGATGCGGGATATAGGGCGCGGCGACCGAAAACAGCGCCGCCCCCGCCACCATGTAATGCGGCAGGATCGAAACGATCCGCGCGCCGCCGAGCCGCAGGGCGGTGAAGAGAAAGGCATAGAAACCCAGCTCATAGGCAAGGCTCCAGTAGACGCCGTCGACCGCCCCGACCCGCACGAAGGACTGCATCATCGTCAGGTTGATCAGGAATTCGCCCGCACTGACGCTGTAGGCAATCCAGTGCGACGAGGTCAGCACCGCGAAGGTCAGCAGGCAGGCGAGCCAATAGACGGGATAGAGCCGCGTGAAGCGCGAGATCAGGAATTGCGACGCACTGCTGCGTTCGAGCGACATCAGGATGACGAAGCCCGACACGACGAAGAACAGGTGGACGCCATAGCCGCCCGCTTCGAAGGCGATGGGGATCGGCCGCGCTGCCGGGGCGAAGCGCGGCAGGATGACGCTGTAGTGGAACAGCAGCACCGCGAGCGCGGCGAGGCCGCGCATGATGTCGAGGCTCTGGAGCCGGATTTTCGGCGCCTCACCGCTCATCGCGCCGCCACCGGCAGGCCGTTGATCGCAGCCGCCACCACCAGTCCGCCGGCACGGTTCAGGTGCAGGCCGTCGCCGCTGTCGTAGGCCGGCCGGAGTGCGCCGTCGGCACCGGCAAGCCCGGCGGTCACGTCGACGAAGCGGCAGCGCGCGCGGCACGCCTGCGCCAGCAGCGCATTGGTCCGCGCAATGGCGCGCTGCAGGTCGTGCCGGGGCGGCTTCGCTCCAACAGGTGCGATCGATACGAGCCGGATCGGAGTCGGGGCCGGGATGGCGGCCTCCGCCTGCTCGAACGCCGCGCGCACCGCTTCGGGGTCGCGGCCGCGCAGCAGGTCGTTAACGCCGGCCCACAGCACCACCGCCTTCGCCTCGCCCGGCTGGCGATAGTCGGCGATGCGCCGCGCGACGTCGCGCATCGTGTCGCCGCCCGCGGCGAAATTATAGGCGGGCATATCGAGCGCCGCGGTGTCGAGCCGCTGCAACTGGCTGTCGCCGGCCAGCAGCAACCGGCCCGGCGCCGCGTCGGCGTCGATGGCACGGAACAGGCGGTGGCTTTGCGCGCCATAGGCGCTCGGTTCGGGCTGGAGCCACGACGCGCGCCAGCGCTGCGCGTCGATCAGGTCGGGGCGCAGCAGCGCGAGCGCCACGATCCCGTGCAGGACCGCGATGTAGACAAGAGCCAGAGCAACCCGCACGCGTTCGAAACACCCCCACCCACAACCGGTCCCGATCGGCCCTGGAGTGCGTTCGGTTTTGATGGAATCAAAACCGGCACTCCAGATTCTTGTCTTGCCGCGTTTTCCGAGCCGTCAGGCGGTTCCGCCTGACTTGAAAACACTCTAGCGGTCCGGCCTTAAGAATCCGATACTGTCGCGCGGCGGCGGCCTACGGTTCGTCGCCCAGAATCCAGTCGATGCCGGCGGCGACGTGGATGCGCGTCGTGTCGTAGATCGGCAGCACATTGGCGTCGGGATCGACGAGCATGACCAGTTCGGTGCAGGCGAGCACCAGCGCCTGCACGTCCTGCTTCGCAATGTCGGTGATGATGGTGCGCATCGTCCGCCGCGAATCCTCGGTCACGCGGCCCTGCATCAGTTCGTCATAGATGATGCGGTCGACCGCGTCGGCGCTGTCCGCGTCATAGGGCGCGAGCGTCAGCCCGTGCCGCACCAGCCGCTGGCGGAACCACGGCTCGGTCATCACGTTGCGCGTGCCGATCACCGCCGCGGTCCGGATGCCGTCGGCGCGCATCTTCGCGCCCGTTTCGTCGACGATGTGGATCAGCGGGATGGCGATCGCCGCCGCGACCTCTTCGGCGACCTTGTGCATCGAATTGGCGGCGATCATCAGCGCCGTCGCTCCCGCCTTTTCCAGCCGCCGCGCCGAGGCGATCAGCACCTCCTGCGCGTGCGCCCACTGTTCGGGCGTCGTCAGCCGCGACAGGTCGCAATAGTTGAGGCTCTCCAACAGGATTGGCGCCGAACAGCTCGATCCGATGCGTTTCTGCAGTCCCTTGTTGAGGTGGCGATAATAGAGCTCGGTGGAGGCCCAGCTCATTCCACCGATCAGGCCGATCTTGCGCATCGTGAATATTGTCCCTCTTTCGTCATCCTGGCGACGCCGGGATCGATAACGGTTTCAAACCGATAACGATCCCGCTTTCGCCGCCGCGACGGTCGAGGTCAATGGCCGCTGCCGCTGAGCGCCTTGACGATATCGTCGGCCATCTTCTTCGCATCGCCGAGCAGCATCATCGTCTGGTCCATGTAGAAAACGTCGTTGTCGACCCCGGCATAGCCGACGCCGCCCATCGAGCGCTTGACGAACAGCACCGTCTTCGCCTTCTCGACGTCGAGCACCGGCATGCCGTAGATCGGCGACGTCTTGTCGGTCTTCGCCGCCGGGTTGGTCACGTCGTTGGCGCCGATGACGAAGGCGACGTCGCACTGGGCGAATTCGTTGTTGATGTCCTCCAGTTCGAACACCTCGTCATAGGGGACGTTCGCCTCGGCGAGCAGGACGTTCATGTGGCCCGGCATGCGCCCCGCGACCGGGTGGATCGCATATTTGACGTTGACGCCTTCCTTCTTGAGCAGGTCGGCCATCTCGCGCAGTGCGTGCTGCGCCTGCGCGACCGCCATGCCGTAGCCGGGGACGATGATGACATTGTCGGCCTGGCTCATCAGGAAGGCCGCGTCGTCGGCGCTGCCCGGCTTCCACGGCCGCTGTTCCTTCGCGGCGCCGCCCGCCGAGGAGGTGTCGGCGCCGAAGCCGCCGGCGATCACGCTGATGAAGCTGCGGTTCATCGCGCGGCACATGATGTAGGACAGGATCGCGCCCGACGAGCCGACGAGCGCGCCGGTGATGATCATCGCGGTGTTGCCGAGCGTGAAGCCCATCGCCGCCGCCGCCCAGCCCGAATAGCTGTTGAGCATCGAGACGACGACCGGCATGTCGGCGCCGCCGATCGGGATGATGAGCAGGAAGCCGATCAGGAAGCTCAGGCCCGTGATCGTCCAGAACACCCAGCCCGACTGGTCGGTCAGGAAATAGCCGATCAGGCCGAGGATCGCGGCGAGCGTGCCAAGGTTGATCAGATGGCGCAGCGGCAGCATGATCGGCGCGCCCGACATATTGCCGTTGAGCTTCAGGAAGGCGATCACCGATCCCGAAAAGGTGATCGCGCCGATCGCGACACCCAGCCCCATCTCGACCCGGCTGACGGTGAAGATTTGGCCCAGTTCGTCGGCGATGCCGAACGCGCCCGGGTTCAGATAGGCGGCGGCGGCCACCGCCACCGCGGCGAGGCCGACGAGGCTGTGGAACGCCGCGACGAGCTGCGGCATCGCGGTCATCGCGATCTTGCGCGCCATCACGATGCCGATGACGGCGCCGATCGCGATCGCGCCGAGCACCTCGACCGGGTTGGCGAGTTCGTGCGTCACCAGCGTGGTGACGACCGCGATCGTCATGCCCGCCATGCCGAAACGATTGCCGCGCCGTGCCGAAGCCGGCGACGACAGGCCGCGCAGCGCAAGGATGAAGAAGACCCCGGAAACCAGATAGGCCAGCGCCACCCAGGGATTGATCGGTGCGAGTTCGTGCATGCTAATTCCCCTGCCGAGCCGGCCGTCCCCGCCTCGTCATCAAATCCATGGATTGCAGCGCCTTAGCGCTCCTTCTTCTTGTACATCGCAAGCATGCGCCCGGTGACCGCGAAGCCGCCGAAGATATTGATGCTCGCCATCACCACCGCGGCAAGGCCCAGCCATTTCGACAGCGGCGATCCCGCCGCGGCGCTGGCGATCAGCGCGCCGACGATGATGACCGAGGAAATCGCGTTGGTGACGCTCATCAGCGGCGTGTGCAGCGCCGGCGTCACCGACCAGACCACGAAATAACCGACGAAGCAGGCCAGGATGAAAATCGAGAAAATCGCAATGAAATCCATGTTATATCTCCCGATCTTCCTTGACTACCCGAGCAACCGCTCGTTCACGACCTTGCCGCCCTGCGTCAAGCGGACGGCATTGCCGATCTCTTCGTCGAGTACCGGCCTTCCCTGTTCCTTGTCCCAGAAGGCGGAAAGGAAGTTGAACAGGTTGCGGCTGAACAGCGCGCTGGTGTCGGCGGGCATCAGCGCGGCGATATTCTGCGCGCCGATCACCGTGACCCCGTGAATCCGCTTCGTCTCGCCCGACACCGATCCTTCGACATTGCCGCCGCTTTCGGCCGCCATGTCGACGATCACGCTGCCCGTGCGCATCGTCGCGAGCTGCGCGTCGCTGATCAGGCGCGGCGCCGGGCGTCCCGGGATCAGCGCGGTGGTGATGACGATGTCCTGCTTGGCGATATGCGACGACACCAGTTCGGCCTGCGCCGCCTTATATTCGTCGGACATTTCGGTCGCATAGCCGCCCGCGCCTTCGCCCTCGATCCCCGCCACGCTTTCGACGAAGATCGGTTTGGCGCCGAGCGAGAGGATCTGTTCCTTCGTCGCCGAGCGCACGTCGGTCGCGCTGACCTGCGCGCCCAGGCGGCGCGCGGTCGCGATCGCCTGAAGCCCCGCGACGCCGACGCCCATGATGAAGGCCTTGGCGGCGCTGACCGTGCCAGCGGCGGTCATCATCATCGGAAAGGCGCGGCCATAGGCGTTCGCCGCCATCAGCACCGCCTTGTAACCGGAAAGGTTCGCCTGGCTGGAAAGGATGTCCATCGACTGCGCGCGGGTGATGCGCGGCATGAACTCCATCGCCAGCGCCTCGAGTCCGAGCCTGGCATATTCGTCGACCCGCGCCCGCTCGCCGAACGGGTTCAGCCCGGCGGCGAGCCACGCGCCATCGGCGAAACCCGACAGACCCTGCGGATCGGGCCCCTGGATGGCGAGGATGATCCCCGCGCCCTTCAACACGTCGGCACGCGATGCGACGCTCGCACCGGCGGCGGCATAGTCGGCGTCGGCGATCGAAGCCCGTTCCCCTGCCCCGGTCTCGACGGCAACTTCAGCGCCCAGGCCGATGAATTTCTTCACGGTTTCCGGGGTCGCGGCGACACGGGACTCGCCGGGGGCGAGCTCCCTCAGGACAGCAATGCGCATGCGGTCGTGCGTCAGGAGATCAGCAGGACGACGACGATGGCCACGATGCCGGTGGCGATCGCGCCGACCTTGAACAGGCTGAGGAAGCCCGAATAGGTTTCGTTCGCCGCCTGCATTTGCTGTTCCGCCATGGCTTTTCCCCTTGCCTCTTCCCCGTCGAAGGCGCGCGGAAATGCGGCCCAGAATCGGGTCTCGCGCCGGTCTTAGCCACGCCTTTCGCGATGCTCAAGGCCCGCTTTGCCATCATGGCACCTTGCGGCACGCCCGAAAGCCCTTAATCGCCCCTTTACTCCTGTCCGCTACAAGCCTGCATCAAAGCGGAACACTTCCGCGGGGACCGGCGGCAAAGGACGGATTCGAGGGCGATGGCAAGCACGCGCGACACGCGAACGGTGATGATCGTCGACAGCGAGCCGGCGCAACAGCGCTTTCTGTCGGCGCTGGCGTCGCGCGGCGGCTGGCGCAGCGTCATCGCCGCCGATACCGACACCGCGCTCGCCCGGCTCGGCACGCAGGACGGGATGGCGCTCGACGCGGTGCTCGTCGATCAGGGCGTGCCCGGCCTGCCGCTCGGCGAGTTCGTCGGCGAACTGCGCCGCTGGCGGCCCGCGCTGCCGCTGATCGTCATCACGATGCGCAACGGAGTCGAAGCGGCGGTCACCGCGATGCGCGCGGGCGCGAGCGATTTCGTGCAGAAGCCGATCGCCCCCGACCGCCTGCTCGGCGCGCTCGACCGCATCGCCTCGCCCGGCGGTCCGCAGGGCGAGCTTCGTCCGCTCACCGAAAAGCTGCGCGCGCCGCTGGCGTTCGAGGAAATCATCGGCTCGGCGCCCAATTTCCGCAGCGCGCTCGCCATCGCCGCCAAGGCGGCGCGCGCGCGCGTGCCGGTGATGATCAACGGCCGCACCGGGACCGGCAAGGAAGTGTTCGCCCGCGCGATCCACGGCGCCTCGCCGCGCGCCCGCGGCCCGCTCGTCATGGTCGACTGCTCGGCGGTATCGCCAGGGCTGATCGGATCGGGCCTGTTCGGGCACGAGCGCGGCGCCTTTCCCGGCGCGTTCGACCGTCAGGTCGGCCGGCTGGTCCAGGCCGACGGCGGCAGCCTGATCATCGATCATGTCGAATGCATCCCGCTCGAGACGCAGGCGAAGCTCGTCGAGTTCCTGAACAGCGGCGAAGTGCAGATGATCGGCGGCTCGATCCGCCAGAGCGTCGATGTGCGCATCATTTCGACCAGCGCGAGCCCGCTCGACAAGCTGATCGAGGCGGGGCATTTCCGCGAGGACCTGTTCTATGCGCTGTCGGCGGCGCAATTCACCCTGCCCGCACTGTCCGAGCGGCGCGGCGACGTCGGGCCGCTTGCCCGCCACCTGCTCGCCCGCATTGGCGGCCTGCCCGGCATGGGGCCGATCGGCGTCACCGACGACGCGCTGCGCCTGCTCGCCGCCTATGCGTGGCCGGGCAACGTCCGCCAGTTGCAGGACGTGCTGTTCCGCGCCGCGGTCGCCAGCGAGACCGACGTGCTGACAAGCGCCGATTTCAAGGCGATCGAGGCGGCGCTCGGCGGCAGCGCGTCAAGCGGCAGCGACGTCGCGATCAACGGCGAGGCAATCGGCATCACCCTCTATCTGCCCGACGGCAACCTGCGCCCGCTCGAAGAAATCGAGGCCGACGTCATCCGCCTCGCCATCGGCCACTACCGCGGCCGGATGAGCGAAGTCGCCCGTCGGCTCGGGATCGGGCGCTCGACGCTCTATCGCAAGCTGAGCGATCTGGGGATCGACACGGCGGCGTGAGAAACCAGAGATGAGATATGACAATCCGCCGAGCAGCGACGCCTTATATCTGGGCGATGGCGAGTGGATGAGTTGGGAAGACTTCGGCGAAGATGAAGAATTCGACGAAGATCTTGAACAATCTGAAGCGCGCGAAGCACTTTCTGATCCCGATCCCCGTCTCATAGAAATCTTCGACCAATTACTCGATACGGCAAGGGATTATCACAACCTCACCGGTAAGCATCTGCAAGTTTATGGCGATCTCGGCGAGCTACATGGCGCAATAAAATATGGAATCCGGCTTCACCGGAACTATGCGCAGGGTTCAGATGGTCGATTGGGAAATGACCTGATCGAGATCAAGACCATTAGCCCAATCAAATCGACGAATGTTATCGAATTGAATTTCAGCCGAAATTTCAGCAAGGTTCTCATCGTCAAAATCGATGAGAATTTTAAAATTCATTCAAAGCTGATCGAACGCAAATCTCTTCGCAAGAAGCAAGGCAAGAAGCGCATCCGCTGGAGCGCATTTTAGCGAACCGTCACCCCGTCAGCGCCGCATCCCTGAGCCCGCGCCAGACGCGCAGCGCCTGCCGGGTTTCCGCAACGTCATGGACGCGCAGCAACTGCGCGCCTAGCGCCGCCGCCTGATAGTGGAGCGCGATGCTGCCGCCGAGCCGCTGATCGACGGCGGCTTCATTGTCGAGCGCGCCGATCATCCGCTTGCGGCTGGCGCCGAACAGGATCGGACAGCCGAGCGTGTGGAACAGCGCCAGCCCGCCCACCAGCGCCAGATTGTCGGCGACCCCCTTGCCGAAGCCGATGCCCGGATCGACGATGATCCTCGCGGGGTCGATCCCCGCCGCACGGCACGCCGCGACGCGGTCGGCGAGCATGTCGTAGACGTCGAGCAGGACGTGGTCATAGCGGGCGCCCTCGTGCGGGTCGCTCTTCGCCGAGGGCGCGTGCATCAGCACCACCGGGCAGCCGGCGCGCGCGACGACCTCCATCGCGCGGTCGTCGTAGCGCAGCGCCGAAATATCGTTGACGATGCCGGCACCCGCGGCGAGCGCCGCCTCCATCACCGCGGCCTTGCGCGTGTCGATCGATACCGCGACACCGCCCTTCGCCAGCGCGGCGACGACGCCCTCGATGCGCCCGATCTCGTCGCCTTCCCAGACGAGCGGCGCGCCTGGGCGCGTCGATTCGCCGCCGACGTCGACGATCGCGGCGCCTGCCGACGCCATGGCGAAACCGGCATCGGTCGCGGCGGCGGCATCGACATGCTTGCCGCCGTCGGAAAAGCTGTCGGGGGTGACGTTGAGGATGCCGACGATCTGCGGCTCGTTCAGCCGCACCGTGCGTTCGCCGAGCGCCAGCACGGCGCGGGGCCGACAGGTGGCGGCGCGCTGCGCGGTCGCCGCCTCGGCCAGGCGGTCGGGCATCGCGGCGATCCAGTCGTCCAGTTCGGGGACCGGAACGATCGCCGACCGGACGGCATCGCCGTCGCGCAGGCTGACATGCCACGCGGCGAACCACAGCATCGTGTCGGCGATGCGCAGACAGCCGTCGCCGAGTTCGTGCGGCCGGTCGATGAAGCAGGCGGGGCGCAGATAGATGCGAGCGCCCTCCCCCGTCGCGCCGAGGTCGGGCTTGGTCAATGGAGCGAACATCCGCCTCCCCTTCTCCGTTCGTGCTGAGCTTGTCGAAGCACCGTTCTTCCTTTGTGGGGTTGAAGAGAAGGACCGCCCTTCGACAAGCTCAGGGCGAACGGATTTGGAGGATGGCTACGCCTCGTTTGCGAGCAGCCAGTCCTGCCGCACCGCGTCGATCACGCGCAGTTCCCGGCCATTGTCGAGGTGCCAGAAGGTCCAGCCGTTGCAGCTCGGCGCGCCCTGCACCGCCGCGCCGACCTTGTGAATCGAGCCCGCGGGCTGGCCGTCGCAATCGAGGCTGCCGTCGACGCGGACGGTCGCCTTCCAGCGCCGCTTGGCATCGGTGAGCCGCGAACCTGGCGCGATCATCCCGCATTCGACGAGCGTCCCGAAGGCGACGCGCGTCGCCGCCTTGGGCGCCATCATCGTCCGCACCGTGCTTTCGTCGAGCGGCAGCGCCATTTCGATGCGCTCCTTCGCCGCGGCGATATAGCCGTCCTCGCGCTCGATGCCGATGAAATGGCGGCCGAGGCGTTTCGCGACCGCGCCCGTCGTCCCGGTGCCGAAGAAGGGGTCGAGAACGACGTCGCCGGGGTTCGAGCAGGCGAGCAGGATGCGATAGAGCAGCGCCTCCGGCTTCTGCGTCGGGTGCACCTTGTGCCCGCCCTTCTTGAGCCGTTCCTGGCCGCCGCAGATCGGGATCAGCCAGTCCGACCGCATCTGCAATTCGTCGTTGAGCGTCTTCATCGCGCGATAATTGAAGGTATAGCGCGCCTTTTCGCCCATCGACGCCCAGATCAGCGTTTCGTGCGCGTTGGTAAAGCGCGTACCCTTGAAATTGGGCATCGGGTTTGCCTTGCGCCAGACGATGTCGTTGAGGATCCAATAACCCTGATCCTGCAGCGCGGTGCCGACGCGGAAGATGTTGTGGTAGCTGCCGATCACCCAGACGCTGCCATTGGGCTTCAGGATGCGGCGCGCCTCCGCGAGCCAGGCGCGGGTGAAGCGGTCATAGGTGCCGAGGCTGTCGAACTTGTCCCAATCGTCGTCGACCGCATCGACCTGGCTGCCGTCGGGGCGATGGAGGTCGCCGCCGAGTTGGAGGTTGTACGGCGGGTCGGCGAAGATCATGTCGATCGACGCGGCGGGCAGCGAACGCATCATCGCGATGCAATCGCCCTGCAGGATGCTGTCGAGCGGCAGGTCCGCGACGGCCTTCGCTGCCGCACGCTGCTTCGCGACCGGACCCTCGACCCGTTCCATCACACCCATGATCCGCCCCTGCTTCCGTTCGAAAGAAGGCCTTGATGAGTCCCGCGGAGTCCGCCGTCAAGCCCGGGATTCCGAGGAATCCGCCATCGGCGCGGCGCGGCGTGACGAGAACGAAAGGAGTCTGCCACGACATATGGAGTCCGCCGCGACTCGCAGACTCAACCACTGGTGGTGTGGCCGCGCGGACTCACCTGCAAAAAATTTTTTCGAATGGCGCGGCGCTACCAGCGGTTCCAGACCTTCTCCGCGAAGCCGGGCAGGTCGCGCACCGTCATCGGCGTGCCGTCGTCGAGGATCACGCGGCCCGAGAACCAGCCGAACACCTGGTCCTGCTCGGTCTTGACCATCCCCGCATCGACCTTTGCCCAGCGGTTGACCGCCGGCGCGAAATCCATCTCGAAGCGCCCGTCATTGCTGGTGAAGCGCCACGGCGCGCTGTCGGGCGCGCCGTCGGGCATGTGGAACGTCACCCGGTCGAGCTTGTGCGCGCGGCCATCGACGAACAGCATATTCTCGCTCGCCGCCGAGGTGTCGCCGAAGCCATAGCCGATGTTGAAGCCGAACGGCCGGCCGTCGACCAGTCCCGACGCCGATCCCCAGTACCAGACATTGTCATAGGTCCAGACGCCGCGCCCCCAGTCGAGCACCGCGAAGGCGCTTTCGGGAACGAAATCATGGCTTTCCGTTCCGACCCTCACTCGGCCTCGCGCCGGCATGCAGTTGATCTTCTGGTTATAATAGAAGGCGTGCGGATCGTCGGCGAAGGGCGTCGCGATCACCATCCGGTCCATGGGCGGCTGGTCGAGCCAGACCTCGCCCGACAGTCCGCGCCCATCGTCGAAGCCCGGCGCATGGACCGTCAGCCGCCGCCCGCCCGGTTCGTGGCGAAAGGCGAGTTCGAGACCGTCCTGCGCCTGGACGATGTCGCCGCGGTCGGCGCTGGCGGGAAGCGCCATGCTGCCCATCGGCTCGGCGATCAGGGCGCCGTGGTTGACGAAGCGCCGCCCGCGCAAATCCATCCACGACACGCCCAGAAAACCCGCATAGCCATTGTCTGCAACGGTCAGCGCGAGCCCGAACTCGCCATCGAGCACGCAATAATAGTCCCATTCCTTGATCCGCACCGGCTCCGCGCCGATCGCCGCGCGGTCGTAACGGCGGACCTCGCGCGTCGCATAGCCGGGGTCGATCAGCCGCCCCGCGGCATCGTGGAGCGGGCCCTCGCCCATCCTGTGTTGCATCGTCATCCTAGGTCACAGACCCATAATTTACGGGTTCGAGGCGTCGAAATGGCGAAGATATCGGGCTTGGGCGGATGCAGCGGGTAGCATCGCTACCCGCAAGGCCGCACGAGCCTGAGATCGAAGCCATTTCGGCGTCGCTTCGCGATTTGACCGATTTTGCCCATGGCTTCGTCGGCAAGTCTTGAAATATCGACATATTCCTGCGCCTTGCCTCCTCGCCCTGAGCAAAATCGCTTCAAACCTCGAACCCGTAAATTATGGGTCTGTGACCTAGAGCCCCGGATCGACGCCAGTCAGTTCGACCGAGCGGTCCCACAATTCGCGGGCGAGCCGGGGATCGCGCGCGCGGCCGGTCGCGCGCGCCGCGCCCGACGGCCCCGAAATCTCGCCCAGCCCCTGCGGCCCGACATAATCGCCGCCGCGCACCTTGGGGCCCGTCGCCGCCTGCAGCGTCGGCCAGGCACCGCGTGCGGCGCTGTTGAAGAAAGGGGTCGCCAGCGGCGTCATCGAGCGCAGCGGCCACGGCAGGTGCCGCGTCAATTCGGTGAGCGCGACGCCCGGATGGCAGCCGACGGCCTCGGTCGCCCGCCCCGCCGCGCGCAGCCGCCGGTCGAGCTCGAACATCGTCAGCAGATTGGCAAGCTTGCTCATCTGGTAGCGCGGCCAGCGAGAATAGCCGCGCGTCGCAGACAGGTCGCTGAAATCGATCTGACCTTCCTTGTGCGCGAGGCTCGCGGTGATGACGATACGGTGGTCGACATGCCGATGGAGCAGGCCGGTGAAGGCGAAGGTGCCGAGATGGTTCACCCCGAATTGCAGTTCGAAGCCCTGCTTCGTCAGCGTCCGTGGCGGGATCATCACCCCGGCGTTGTTGATCAGCCCGTGCAGGCGCGGGCCGTCCAGCACCGCCGCCGCCGCCTCGCGCACCCGGTCGAGGTCGGCGAGGTCGAGCGGCTGGAACGTCAGGTCGGCCTGCGGCACCTCGGCACGGATGTGCGCCATCGCCGCCTCGGCGCGCGCAGCATCGCGGCAGGCGAGGATCACATGCGCCCCGCGCGCGGCCAGCAGCTTTGCGGTTTCGAAGCCGATTCCGGCATTGGCCCCGGTGATCAGGAAGACACGCCCGGTCTGGGCCGACACATTGTCGGCCGTGAATCCGCTGCCCATCGCCCTCTCCCGCCGTCAGATCAGCGCCAGTTGCGCGACCGGCGCGAAACTGGAGCGGTGATGCGGCGTCGCGCCCAGCCGGCGCAGCGCCGCGAGATGCTCCGCGGTACCATAACCCATGTTGCGTTCCCAGCCAAAGCCGGGAAAGTCGCGCGCCGCCGCGACCATGATGCGGTCGCGATGCTCCTTGGCGATGATGCTCGCGGCGGAGATGCACGGATGCAGCGCATCGCCGCCGATCACCGCGTGCGCGCGATAGCGCCATCGCGGCAGCCGGTTGCCGTCGACCAGCACCTCGTGCGGGTCGCAGCCGAGCGATTCGACCGCGCGCGTCATCGCAAGGAGCGTCGCCTGAAGGATATTGATCGCGTCGATCTCGGTGACGCTCGCCTCGCCGACGCCCCAGCGGCAGCGCGCCTTGATCTGGATCTCCAGCTCGCCACGCCGCTTCGCGCTGAGCTTTTTCGAATCGTCGAGCCCGACGATGCCGCCGTCGCACAGGATCACCGCCGCCGCGACCACCGGCCCCGCGAGCGGCCCGCGCCCGGCCTCGTCGACGCCGACGATCAGCATGCCCCCTCCCGCTTGCGGGATGGGCAGCGAGACTTGCGAGCTTGCTCGCCAGTCGCAGCGGGGTGGGCCATCTCGGTGGCGAAAACTCGCTTCGCTCGCACCCACCCCCGCCCGCTTGCGGAAAGGAGGCTCATAGCCGCCACGGCGGATACCTCCGATACTCGCCCGCCTGATAGAGGCACAGGCTATTACCGGCGGGATCGGTCAGCCGCGCCTCGCGCCAGCCCCATTCCTCGTCGCGCGGCATGTGGTCGAAGCGCACCCCGCGCCGCGCGAGATAGGCAACCCAGGCGTCGAGCGCGCCGCTTTCGAGATAGGCCGTCGCGCCGCCCGCTGCCGCGGTCTCCCCGACATGGATCGACAGGGTAACGCCGTTCACCGCCTCGAAGCGTGCATAGCCGTTCGCGGGACTGTCGACGATCTGCGTCAGGCCCATCAGCTTGTAGAAGGCGACCGAGGCCGCATAATCCCGCGCCGGCAGCATGAACTGATTGAGCGCGGGGCCGGTGAACAGCCCGTCGTTGCGCACCGCCTGCTGCCCCATCGGGCCATGGCCTTCGCCCAATCCGGGCGCGGCGAGCAGCGACAGGCGCACGAAATCGCGCGCGCGCGCGATCGCGGGCTCCAGCGGCATGCCCTGCGCCAGCCCCGTCGCGATCGCGCTCGCCAGCGTGCAGCCGGTGCCATGGGTGTGCGGCGTGTCGATCCGCGGCGCCTCCCAGCGCGCGACCTCGCCGGCGTCGGGTTCGATCAGGCGGTCGGTCACGGTGTCGCCGTCGCCATGACCGCCCTTGGCGAGCAGCGCGCAACCGTGCGCGAGCACCGCCGCCTCACCGCCGAGCGCCGCCAGTTCATCGCGGTTCGGCGTCGCGACCGTCGCGCGATCGAGCAGCGCCTCGAAGGCGCGAATCGTCGCCGCATCGGCGAGCGCCGATCCACTTGTCGCGACCATCACCGGATCGAAGACCACCGCCGCACCGGCGAGGTCGGGCCGCGCAAGCCGGTCGGCAACCGCCGCCGCGGTCTGTGCGCTGCCGATCATGCCGATCTTGACCGCATCGACGCCGATGTCGGCCGCGACGCTGTCGATCTGCATCAGCACCATCTCGGCCGGTACCGCGTGGACGCCCTGCACGCCCATCGTGTTTTGCGCGGTGATCGCGGCGATCGCGGTCATCGCATGGCCGCCGAGCATCGTCACCGTCTTGATATCGGCCTGAATCCCGGCGCCGCCGCCGCTGTCGGAACCGGCGATGATCAGGACGCGCGCGGTCATCGGACGAACCCGAATATCGAAATCATCTTGCGCCCGGATGCCGCCGCTCGGTCGAGGCCGGGAACTTCGCCAGTGCCGCCCCTTCGCGCAGCGGCCGGTCGAGCAGGTCGCCACCGCAATTGGGACAGCGCTCGTCGAGTTTATCGGCACAGGTCGCGCAGAATGTGCATTCGAACGAGCAGATGAACGCGCCGTGGATATCGGCGGGCAGGTCGCGGCCGCAGCGTTCGCAATCGGGGCGCATTTCCAGCATATGATTGTTCCTTAACTTCCGTTTGCCCCGAGCTTGTCGAAGGGGGCCATTTTTCCTTCCCTGCTCTTAGAGAGAAGAACGGTGCTTCGACAAGCTCGGCACGAACGGAAACAAAAAAGCTTCTATTCCGCCGCGACGCGCACCGCGTCGCAGATCATGTCGACGACTCGCTCCACCTGTCCGGCGTCGTCGCCCTCGGCCATCACCCGGATGACGGGTTCGGTGCCCGAGGCGCGGATCACCAGCCGGCCCCTGTCCACCAACATCGCCTCGCCCTCGGCGATCGCCGCCGCGACCTGCGCATCCTCGAGCGGTTTGCCACCCGCGAAGCGCACATTCTTCAGCAATTGCGGCACCGGGTCGAACTGGTGGAGCAGCGCGCTCGCCGGCTTGCCGCTCGTGACCAGTTCCGCCAGCACCTGAAGCGCGGCGAGCGTGCCGTCGCCGGTCGTCGCATGGTCCGACAGGATCATGTGCCCCGACTGCTCGCCGCCGACGTTGAACCCGCCCTCGCGCATCCTTTCGAGGACATAGCGGTCGCCGACCTTGGTGCGGTCGAGCCGCAGCCCCTCGCCTTCGAGGAAGCGCTCGAGGCCGAGGTTGGACATCACCGTCGCGACGATGCCGCCGCCCTTCAGCCGCCCCTGCCGCGCCCAGCTCGCGCCGATCAGCGCCATGATCTGGTCGCCGTCGACGATCGCGCCCGCTTCGTCGACGACGATCAGCCGGTCGGCGTCCCCGTCGAGCGCGATGCCGATGTCGGCACCGCTCGCCACCACCGTTTCCTGCAACAGACCCGGCGCGGTCGAACCGCATTTGTCGTTGATATTCGTGCCGTTGGGGGTGACGCCGACCGCGATCACGTCGGCGCCGAGCTCCCAGAACACCGTCGGCGCGCTGTTGTACGCCGCGCCATTGGCGCAATCGAGCACGATCTTCAGCCCGTCGAGGCGCACCGCGGGCGGCAGACTGTTCTTTACCGCGTGGATATAGCGCCCCCGCGCGTCCTCGATCCGCTTGGCGCGCCCGATGTGCGCCGGCGCGGCGAGCGGCGGCTCGCTGGCGAGCAGCAGTTCGATCGCCGCCTCGTCGGCGTCGGACAGCTTGTAGCCGTCGGGGCCGAACAGCTTGATGCCATTGTCGTGGAACGGATTGTGGCTGGCGGAGATCATCACGCCCAGGTCGGCGCGCATCGACGGGGTCAGCATCGCGACCGCGGGCGTCGGCATCGGCCCGACCTGCACCACGTCCATCCCGACGCTGGTGAATCCCGCGACCAGCGCATTTTCCAGCATATAGCCCGACAGGCGCGTGTCTTTGCCGATCACCACCCGGTGCTTGTGCGTCCCGCGCAGGAAATGCGCCCCCGCCGCCATGCCGACGCGCATCGCGACCTCGACGGTCATCGGAACCTGGTTGGTCAGCCCGCGAATGCCGTCGGTCCCGAAAAACTTGCGCATGGCACCTCCGCTTCCTAATCGTCGGGATCAGATGCGAGCCCATCCCGCACAACCGGGACGGCCCTAAGTCACCCATTTTTGCTTGGCAAGCGGGCCAGGGGGTTTGAACGTGAAATCGGCATGGATCATCCTTTCGGCGCTGGTCGCCGGGATGCTGCTGGGGATCGGCATCGAAGGCGTTTCGCCGTCGGCGGCGCAGGCGTCGCTGCCGTTCGTCGAACCGTTCGGAACGCTGTGGCTCAACGCGCTCAAAATGACGATCATTCCGCTGATCGTCGCGCTGCTGATCACCGGCATCACCGCGACCGCCGACGCCGCGCGCGCCGGGGCGCTCGCCGCGCGCGCGGTGATGACCTTCCTCGGCGCCATCTTCCTGTCGGGGCTGATGTCGCTGATCATGACCCCGTTGCTGATCGAGCTGTTCCCGCTGTCGGCAGAGGCCGCCGCGGCACTTCGCCACGGGCTCGGCGGCACGGCGCAGACCGCGCCCTCGCCGACCTTCGGCGATTTCCTGCTGTCGCTGATCCCGACCAACCCGATCGCGGCGGCGGCCGAGACGGCGGTGCTGCCGCTGATCGTCTTCACCACCATCTTCGCCTTCGCGATCACCCGCATCGGCGAAGCGCAGCGCGCCCTGCTGTCGAACCTGTTCAAGGCGCTGGGCGACGCGATGCTCGTCGTCATCGGCTGGGTGCTCGCGCTCGCGCCCTTCGGCGTCTTCGCACTCGGCTATGCGCTCGCGGTCAAGGCGGGGGTCGCGGCGTTCGGCGGGCTGGTCCATTATGTGCTGATCGTGTCGGGCATCGGGGTATGCTGCGTCGTCCTGGGGCTGCTGCTCGCCTGGCTCGCCGTCGGGGTGCCGCTGCCGCGCTTCGTCCGCGCGATGGTGCCGACGCTGGCGGTGGCGATCAGCACGCAAAGCTCGCTCGCCTGCCTGCCCGCGATGCTCCAGGCGTCGGCCGAACTGGGCGTGCCGCCGAAAAAGGCCGACATCGTGCTGCCGCTCGCGGTCGCGCTGTTCCGCTTCACCAGCACCGCGATGAACCTGGCGGTCGTCGTCTATATCGCCTGGCTGTTCGGGATCGGGCTGACGCCGTGGACGATGGCGGTCGGCCTTGCGGTCGCGATGGCGGCGGCGCTGTCGTCGGTCAGCCTGCCCGGGTCGATCAGCTATGTGACCTCGATCGCCCCGATCGCGGTGTCGATGGGCGTGCCCGTCGCGCCGCTGGGGCTGCTCGTCGCGGTCGAGACCTTCCCCGACATCTTCCGCACCATCGGCAACGTCGTCGGCGACGTCGCCGCCACCAAATTCGCCGCCGACCGGGTCGACGACGCACCCGCAGAAGGAGTTTCGCCATGAAATACCGCACGCTCGGCAACGGCCTGACCGTCTCCGCCATCGGCATCGGCTGCATGCCGATGATCAAGGGCGGCAACATCCTCTACGGCGAGAATGCCGACATCGACGAATCGACGCGGACGATCCATCGCGCGATCGACCTGGGCGTGACCTTCTTCGACACCGCCGAAATCTATGGTCCCTTCAGCAACGAGGAACTGCTCGGCGAAGCGATCCGGGGCAAGCGCGAGGGACTCGTCATCGCGACCAAGTTCGGCTTCCGCTTCGAAGGTCAGCGGATCACCGGGGTCGACGGCAGCCCCGCCAACGCCCGCCGCGCCTGCGAAGGATCGCTGCGACGGCTCGGCATCGACACGATCGACCTCTTCTACCAGCACCGCGTCGATCCGGCCGTGCCGATCGAGGAGACCGTCGGCGGCATGATGGAGCTGGTGGCGGAAGGCAAGGTCCGCCACATCGCCTTGTCCGAGGCCGGCCCCGAAACGCTGCGCCGCGCCGCCAAGGTCGCGCCGATCACCGCCCTCCAGAGCGAATATTCGATCTGGGAGCGCGACGTGGAGGAGGAAATCCTGCCCATCTGCCGTGAGCATGGCATCGGCTTCATCCCTTATTCGCCGCTCGGCCGCGGCTTCCTGACCGGCAGCGTGCGCAGTCGCGACGACCTGCCCGAGCAGGACTGGCGCCGCAACGACCCGCGCTATTCGGACGAGAATCTGCCCGCGAACCTGCGGATCGTCGATGCGATCGCGGCGGTCGCGGCGCGGCATGGCGTCTCCAACGCGCAGGTCGCGCTCGCCTGGCTGCTCGCGCAGGGCGACGACATCGTGCCGATCCCCGGCACCAAGCGCCGCGTGACGATGGAGGACAGCGTCGGCGCGGCCGACCTGACGCTGACCGCCGACGACCTCGCCGCCATCGCCGCAGCAGCGCCGCGCGGCGGCACCAGCGGCCCGCGCTACGGCGAACAGGGCATGCGGATGGTGCGGCTTTAGGAGCGCCCCAACCCCTTCAGGTGCGTGTCGAGCCGTTCGGTCAGCGCGTCGACCTTGTCCATCAGCTCGGCGATGCGCATCTGGTCGATCTTCTCGTGCAGCCGCATGATCTCCAGCTCGGCGCGCAGGTTGATCTCGTAATCGAGCTTTTCGGTGAGGCGGTCCTTTGCCGCCTGCCGGTTCTGGCTCATCATGATGACCGGCGCCTGCACCGCCGCGAGCATCGACAGCATCAGGTTGAGAAAGATGAACGGATAGGGGTCGAAGGCGAGCCCCAGCCGGTCGAGCGCCTTCGAATTGATCAGCATCCATACGAACAGCACGCATGAAAAGGCGATGATGAAGCGCCACGAACCGCCCACCGCCGCGACCCGGTCGGCCAGCCGTTCGCCGAAGCTCGGCCGCGTCGCGCCGTCGTCGGCCTCGCCGATCGACTGGCTCGTCGGCGAGCGCTCGGCGATCGATCGGATCACCCGCTGCTCGGCCCGGTCGAGTTCGTCATAGGCGCAGCCGAGCAGGCGCAGCGACAGGTCGGACATTCTTTCGTCGCTGTTCACCGCGCCCTCACCCGATCCAGCGCCAGATGCCCGCCGCCATGAAGCCGAGCGCGCCGTGCGCCCAGGTCGCGGCGAGCCACAGCACGAAGCCACCGGCCAGCGCATGCGCGCGCGGGATCGCGTCGCCCCAGGGGGTGACGCCCGCGACCTGCCGCGCGAAGGGGACGAAGCTGGTGCGCGCCGCCCAGTGCCGCCACGCATCGCCCATCAGCCGCGCCTTCTTCACATCCTGCCCCGCCGAACCGACGAGCGCGAGAAAGGCGATCGCCGCCGACAGCACGAGTTGCCCCGGCGCCGGCATGACGAGCGCATGGGCGAGCGCCCACAGTGCAAAGCCCCACATCATCGGGTGCCGGGTGATCGCGAAGACGCCGCGCGGCGCCTTCTGCGCGGCAAAGGCGGCGCCGGGCGCGGGCAGCGCCGGATTGCCGATCAGCGATCCCATGAACAGGATGCTCGCGAACAGCACGAGCAGCGACGCCAGCGCCCACAGCGGATCGTCGACGGCCCACAGCGGCGGTTCGGGCGGCATGCCGCGCCACGCCTGCACGACCATCGCCAGCGTCGCGAAGGCGACGACCGAATAGACGATCTGGAAACCGCGCGGGCCGAGCCGCCCGGCCAGCGGGTCGCGCAGCGGATGCGAGAGCAGGAGGTGCGAACCGACGAAGAGCACGCAGGTCGTGATCAACAGCGACATCGGTTCCACGGGGTCGGTCTCCCTCCTGCGCGCCCTGCCGGCGCTACGTCATCGATCGTAGGCCTTGGGCAGCGCCCCTTCCTGCGGCGTGGCATAGCGGTCGCGCAACCGGTCCTGCCGCGTCGTCAACGACTGGCGCTTGCCGTCGATCCAGATCGCCGTCGGGCGGCTGCCGAGTTCGAGCGGGTCACGGTCCCAGATCACCACGTCGCCGACCCGGCCGGGTTTCAGCGACCCGATGGCGCCGTCCATGCCGATCGCGCGCGCCGGGGCGCTGCTGATCGCGGCAAAGGCCTGGTCCCAGCTCAGCCCGCTGGCTCCCGGCTGGCGGGTGAGCGCCACCAGATTGCCGGCATATTGCGTCGTATACCCCATTTTGTGCGCATCGTCGTCGTCGAACACGCCGACCGACACGTCGATCCCCGCCGCCTTCAGCCGCCCGGCGTTCGACTGCGTCGCGCCCAGCCGCTCGAAGCTGTCGGGCAGGTCGCTGAGCGGCGACAGGATCACCGGCACCTTCGTGGCGGCGATCTGCGGCGCCACCAGCCATCCCTCGGTCGCGCCGACGAGGACGAGCTTCAGCGCCGGGAAATCGCTCTTGAGCCCCAGCACGTTCAATATGTCGGCGGCGCGGTCGACGCGCACGAACAGCGGCGTCGTGCCGTCGATCACCCGCACCAGCGCATCGGCATCGGCGCGCTGGATCATCGCGTCATTGCCCCATTCGGCGAGCGCCGCGGGATTGCGCGCATAGCTGCGCGCCGCGAGCAATTGTTCGCGGAACAGCAGGAAGGTCGCGGCTCGGCTGCCGCCCGCCTTTGCCGACCCATCCTCGCCGAAGGCGACGAACTGCAAGGCGCGGGGCCGCGTCACCATGGCCATGTCATCGCCCAGGTCGACGACGGCGCCCTGCCCCGCGAACAGGTTGCTGCTGCCGCTCGGCGCGACGATCGCGCGGGTGACGCCCGCGGCGCGGTTCACCGCGACCGGCGAGCCCATCGGGTTGAGCGCGGGCGCAATGTCGAGCCCGGCCGAAAAGCGCGTGCGCGCCGCGGCGCGGTCGTTGGTGCCCGGCACGGCATCGACCTCGACCAGCCCGACGCGGCTGAACGCCGCGACGATCCCCGGCGTCACATAGCGGCCGCCGGCGTCGACCGCCTCTACCCCTGCGGGAACGGCGACACCCGCGCCGGCCGCGACGACCTTGCCGGCGCGCACGACGACGGTGCCGCCCTCGATCGGCGCGCTGCCGTCGCCGACGACGAGCTTGGCGTTGGTGATCGCGACATCCTGCGCCGCGACGGGCGAAGCCGCCACGATGGCGACGGAAAGCAGAAGCGCGCGCATCATTTCACATCTCCCTCGCCCGGCTGGCCCAGCTCGAAATCGCTCACCGGCCGCCGCTTGGGGTCCATCGCGTCGTACAGCAGCGCCCCGTCGACCCACACTTTTTCGGGGCGGGTATAGACGCTGAACGGATTGCCGTTCCACAGCACGACATCGGCCATCTTGCCGGGTTTCAGGCTGCCCGTCTTCGCCTCGATGCCCAGCGCCTTCGCCGGGTTGTAGGACAGCCAGGTCCACGCCTGCTCGTCGCTGATCTCGATCCCCATGCGGCGCCCGGCGGCAAGGCCCTTCGCCGCTTCCTGGTTGAGCCGCTGGATCTGGTTCGCGTCGTCCGAATGGACGATCGTGCAGGTGCCGGCCTTGTATACGAGCGGAATATTCTCCGGCACGCTGTCATAGGCTTCCATCTTGAAGCCCCACCAGTCGGCCCACAGCGCGGCGCAGATTCCCTCGCGCTGCAGCAGGTCGGCGATCTTGTAGGCCTCGACCGCGTGGTGGAAGGCCGCGACCTTGTAGCCGAACTCGTGGCTCATATCGATGACCTGCGCCATCTCGTCGGCACGATAGCAGTGGTTCTGTACCCGGATCTCGCCCGACAGCACCCCCGCGAGCGTTTCCATCGCCAGGTCGCGGTCGACCGTCTTGCCGTCGTCCAGCTTCTTCTTGTACGCCGCCGCCTTGGCCCAGGTCTGGCGATCGACCGCCATATTGCCCATGCGGGTCGACGGCATCCGGCCCTTGGCGCCATAAACGCGCTTCGGATTCTCGCCGCACGCCATCTTCAGCCCATAGGGTGCGCCGGGGAATTTCATGCCCTGCACGGTCCGCGCGGGCACGTTCTTGAGCACGACCGAGCGTCCGCCGATCAGGTTGGCGCTGCCCGGCAGGATCTGGAGCGTCGTGACGCCGCCGTTGGTGAGCGCGCGGCCGAACCCCGGGTCCTGCGGCCAGACGCTGTGCTCGGCCCACACCTCGGGCGTCGTCGGGCTGGTCGCCTCGTTGCCGTCCGAATGCGCGGGAACGCTGGGCGAGGGATAGTCGCCAAGATGGCTGTGGATGTCGATGATGCCGGGGGTCAGATACTTGCCCGTTCCGTCATAGACCGCGATGTCGGCCGGAATCGGCAGGTCGGCGCCGCCGATCGCCTCGACCTTGCCGTTGGTCAGCAGCACCGTGCCGTTGTCGATCCGCCCGCCCTCGCCGTCGAAGATCGTGACATTGCGCACCGCGGTCGCCTGCCCCGGATAGGGCTTGTAGGTCGAAGGATAGGGGTCCTTGTCGAACTTGGCGGGTTTGTCCGCCGTCGCCGCCGGCTTGTCGTTCGCCGACTCCACCGTGCCGTTCGACGCCGCGCATCCCGCGAACGCCAGCGACACCGCAGCCAGCAGGCTGCCCCTTACGCCCCTTGTCATATTATGCTCCCGGATTGGTAACAGGATGGACGCCGGCGCCCTGCGGCTCGGCCAGTTCCTCGGCGCCGGCCAGTTCGCCTTCGCGATCGCGCAGCGTGTCGAGGTGCATCCATTTCTTCACGATCGGCGACAGCGCGAGGACGACGACGCTCGCGCCGATGGTGATCAGGCCGATCTCCCAATAGATGCCGAGCGTCGCTTCCTTGGTCATGTCGCCGCTTTCGCCGCCGGTCGCCTCGCCGATCTTGCCCGCGACGAAATTGCCCACCGCAGTCATGTAGAACCACGCCCCCATGATCAGCGACGCCATGAACGACGGCGCGAGCCGGTTCATCGCGCTCAGCCCCACCGGCGACAGGCAAAGCTCGCCCGTGGTGTGGAGAAGATAGAGCAGGAAGACGAAGATCACCGGGGTCGCGACTTCCGGCGCAACGCTGTTCGCGCCCCAGACGAAGACGAGGAAGCCCGCGCCGACCTGCGCCAGCGCCAGCGCGAACTTCGCGGGCGCCGAGGGCTCCAGCCCGCGCTTGCCGAGCCATTGCCACAGCCCGGCAAAGACCGGCGCGAACAGGATGATGTAGATCGGGTTGATCGACTGGAACACCGACGCGGGCACCCCGCCCGTATCGACATAGCGGTCGGTATAGAGGTTGAAGCTGCCGCCCGCCTGTTCGAACAGGCCCCAGAACAGCGGGTTGAGCGCGATCAGGAAGAGGATGGCGAAGATGCGTTCGCGCGGTTCCTTGTCGAGCTTGAACGCCTGGAACAGCACCCAGCCGAGCAGCGAGAAGCCCGATACGACGAGCAGCGTCTGAATGACGTCCTGATACTGGACGAGCGCCCACATCACCGCGACCGCGGCGAGGCCGACGCCATAGACGGTCCATTCGGTCTGGCGCGACAGCGGCGCGGACGCCTCGCCGGCGCCGAGCAGCACCTTCTTGCCGAGCACGAAGACGATCAGGCCGGCGATCATGCCGATGCCCGCGAGGCCGAAGCCATAGGACCAGCCGACCTTCTGCCCCAGATAGCCGACGAGGATCGTGCCGAGCGCGGCGCCGACGTTAATCCCCATATAGAAGATCGTGTAGGCCGCGTCGCGGCGCAGGTCGGTCAGGCGATAGAGCTGGCCGACCATCACCGAGATATTGGCCTTCAGGAAACCCGAGCCGACGATGATCAGCGCGAGCGCGAGCCAGAAGATGTTGATCGCGGAATCGGCCTGCTTCGTCGCGGCGTCGGTGATGCCGTGGTCGCCTTCGAACGCCATGAAGAGATGGCCGAGCGCGAGCAGGACACCGCCGAACAGCACCGCCTTGCGCTGCCCCAGATAGCGGTCGGCGAGATAGCCGCCGAGCACCGGGGTGATATAGACGAGCGCGGTATAGGCGCCATAGATCAGGTTCGACTTGCCGTCGGAGAACAACCAGTGCTGCGTCAGGTAGAAGATCAGCAGCGCGCGCATGCCATAGTAGGAGAAACGCTCCCACATCTCGGCGAAGAAGAGCATGTAGAGGCCCTTCGGGTGCCCGGCGAACTCGGGCTTTCTGCTGCCCGCGATGAGCGCGCCGATGCTCAGGAAGACGCCGAGGATGACCAGCGCGATGACCGCGATCCAGTCCCCCTCGTCCCACAAGGCCATGTCTTTCATGCGCGCGCGTCCCTTTTCCCTGTTTCGTATACCGCGGCCCCTCCGCCGCGCGAATGCGACAACCTAGCGCGAAAATTGCGTATGGAAAGAATCTAATTGCGCGCGTAACCAGTCCGGGCCGTGGCGCGCTCTTGCGAAAGCTTCGCAAAAAGCCCACATGCGCGGGCATGTTCAACGACACCTCCTCGCTGCTCGCCCATCTTTCGACACGCCGTTCGGGCAAGGCGCGCGACATGGTCGCGCCGGGTCCCGATGCCGCGCAACTGCGCGCGATCCTGTCGCTCGCCCTGCGCACGCCCGACCATGGCAAGCTCGCCCCGTGGCGCATCGTCACCGTGGCGGACAGCCAGCGCGATGCCTTTGCGGCGCTGCTGAAGCGGGCGTGGATCGACGAGCATCCGGGCGCCGAGGGGATGGACCTGTCCGCGCTCGACCAGTTCGCGCATCAGGCGCCAACGTTGCTGGTGCTGCTCTCCACGCCGGTCGCCGACAGCAAGATTCCGCGCTGGGAACAACAGATGTCGGCGGGCGCGGTCGGCATGAACCTGCTCCACGCGGCGCATGCCCATGGCTTCGTCGGAAGCTGGCTGACCGGCTGGGCGGCCTATTCCCCGCCGGTCGCGGCGGCGTTCGGCGCGCGCGAGGGCGATACGATCGTCGGCTATTTCTTCCTGGGCACGCCGGCCAGGCCGCTCGATGAACGGCCGCGACCGGAATATGGCGATGTCGTCCGCGACTGGGACATATAGTTTCGCCATCGAAAAGCATCGCGCAAGGATCGCAATTTGACTGTGATGCTGTCTTATGGCATTAAGTCGGCATGCTCGATCAATCGAAACCGGTCTACCAGCGGCTGCGCGATGTCATCGCCAACGCGATCCTCGACGGCACCTATCGCGATGGCGACATGCTGCCGTCGGTCCGCTCGCTCGCGGCGGAGGAAGGCGCCAATCCGCTGACCGTCGCCAAGGCCTATCAGACCTTTCAGGACGAGGGGCTGGTCACGGTGAAGCGCGGCGTCGGCATGTTCGTCGCCGAGGGGGCGACCGACCGGCTGCGCACCCTGATGCGCGAGGATTTCCTGACCAACATCTGGCCGCCGGTCGCGCAGCAGATTCGCCGCATCGGCCTCGACGCACGCGCGCTGCTCGACCTGACCGACGCCTGATTCGCCGGCTCGCCGGTCGCGGCGCGATGCTCAGCGCCCGATCTGGTCGGCCTTGTCGCGCAGGTCCTCCGCCGCCTGCCGGTCGCCCTGGCGTTTGAGCAGGTCGGCATAGATCAGCATGATATCGCCGTTCAGCGGCTGGAGCCGGTAGGCGAGCGCGATCAGCGGCAGCGCGCGGTCGTCGCGGTCCTTCGCGGCCCACGCGCGCGCCAGCTCGCGCAGGATCACGACGTCGCGATTGCCGATGCGCCGGCGGACGCGTTCGAAATGCGCGATCGCCTGGTCCCAATGCTCGAGGTCCATCGCAAGGTGCCCGGCCAGCCGGTCGGCGGCGATGCTCGACGGCTGGCTGTCGCGCAATGCGAGGATCGCGGCGCCCGACCCCGCGGGATCGTTCGCGCGGTATAGCGCATTGGCGAGGCGCAGCGTCGTCCGCTCGCTCGCGTCGAGGTCGCGCGCCTTGCGATAGGCTTCGATCGCCAGCTCATATTGCCCGCCCGCCATCGCGGCGTCGCCCAGCAGGATATGCGCGTCGGCGACCCCCCGATTCGCATCGCGGAGCGCCCGCGCGCGATTGATCGCCGCGCCGCCGCGCCCCCGTTCGATGTCCGCGCCGATGGCGGGGATCACCTTCGCCGGGTCGAGCGGCGCGGCGTCGGCGCGCATCGCGACGAGCCCATAGTCGTCGTCGACCGCAAAGGGCGCCGCATCGCCCCGCGTCAGCGCGGCCGCGCGCGCCATATAGCCCGCCGATGCCGCGCGCGCGCCCTGCTCTGCGGCGACGCGCGCCGCGAGCAGCAGCGACCAGCTGTCGGCATCGGCGCGCGCCACCAGCGGCGCCAGCGCCTCGCCGGCGCCGTCGGCATCACCATCGGCCCAGTTCGCCGCCGCCAGCATACGCCGCGCCGTCCCGTTGTCGGGCTGCGCCATCAGCAGGCGCTCGGCCCAGCTCGCCGCCACCGCCTCGCCGCCGAGCTGCAACTCGACGACCGCGCTGAGCAGCATGAAGCCGGGCTGATCGTCCATCTCGCCGCGCGTGCGCTGCAACAGGCTGCGCGCCAACTGGTAATCGTCGGCGCGCGCGGCCAGCACCGCCTGCAGATAATAGAGGCGCGGATCGCCCGGCGTGACCGCCGCGGCGCGGCGCAGCGCCGCGAGCATGTCGCGGTAGCGCCCGAGATCGCCGAAGGTCGCGGCCTGGTCGATCAGCGCCCCGGCATTGTCGGGGTCGATCGCCAGCGCCTTGTCGTACCAGGACAGCGCGGCGACCAGGCCCTGCTGCGTGCGCACCAGATTGGCCTTCAACGCCAGCGCCCCGCTGTTCTGCGGATCGAGTTCGATCGCATAGTCGACCGCGTCGCGCGCGCCGAGCGTGTCCGCATTGGCGTCGCGAAAGCGCGCGACGTCGACCCACAGCGCCGATTCGCGCGGCAGTTCGCGCACCGCGCGGTCGAAGGCATCGCGCGCCGCGCCCAGGTCGCCATTGTCGAGATGGACGTCGCCCGCCACCCACGCCGCCTCGCCGATCGCCTCGGGCGCGATCGGGCCGGCGTCGAGCGTCTGCAGCGCCCGCCGCCCGTCGCCCTGCATCGCATAGGCGCGCGCGAGCAGCGGGCGCAGCACCTCGGCATTGCCCCCCGCCGCGAGTGCGGCCTTGACCGCGGCTTCGGCGGCGACGCCGTCGTGCAGCGCGATCGCGACGCGCGCCAGTTCGGTCCGCGCGTCGAGCGCGGCGGGGTCATCGGCGATGGCATCGCGCAACTCAGCGCGGCGTTCCTCGAGCGTCGCGCGCGGGTCCTGCGGACGCGGACCCCCGCACCCCGCGAGCAGCGCCGCCCCGCACAGCGCGCCGATCCAGGCCCCCCGGACGCGCATTCACCCCTGCATCTGATATTGCTTGAGGAGGTCGTAGAGCGTCGGACGACTGATCCCGAGCAGCTTCGCCGCCAGCGAAATATTGCCTTCGCTCTGCGTCATCGCGCGGCGGATCGCGACCCGGTCCGCCGCCTCGCGCGCGCTGCGCAGGTTCAGATAGGCCTCCTCGCCCCCGTCGCCCGCCGCCGCCATGTCAAGGTCGTCGCGGGTGACGAGCTTGCCGTCGGCCATGATGACGGCGCGCTTGATCCGGTTTTCGAGCTCGCGGACATTGCCCGGCCACCGCCCCTCGTCGATCGCCTGCAGCGCGTCGGGCGCAAAGCCGCGGACGCCCGAGTTCATCGCCGGCGCATATTGGTGGAGGAAATGCCGCGCGAGCAGCACCGCGTCGCCCGGACGTTCGGCGAGCGCGGGAATCCGCACCACCATCTCGGCCAGCCGGTAATAGAGATCGTCGCGAAAGCTGCCCGCGGCGATCATCGCGTCGAGGTCGCGGTGCGTCGCGCAGACGATACGCGTGTCGACCGCGATCGGCTTGCGCCCGCCGATGCGCTCGATCGTCCGCTCCTGCAGAAAGCGCAGCAGCTTGACCTGCAACGGCAGCGGGATGTCGCCGACCTCGTCGAGAAACAGGGTGCCGCCGTGCGCCAGTTCGATCTTGCCCTCGGTCGTCTTGACGGCGCCGGTGAAGGCCCCCTTCTCATGCCCGAACAGCTCGCTTTCAAGCAGATTCTCGGGAATCGCGGCGCAGTTGATGGCGACGAAGGCGCCGTCGCGGCGCGGGCTCGCCTCGTGCAGGCCGCGCGCCAGCAACTCCTTGCCGGTGCCGCTCGCGCCGAGCAGCATGACCGAAACGTCGAGCCCGGCGACGCGCTCGATCGTGCGCGCGACCTTCAGCATCTCGGGCGCGCCGGTAATCATGCCGCCGAGGACGCGGTTGTCGTTCGCGCCCTCGCCCGCGAGCCGGGCATTCTCGGCCTCCAGATCGTGGACATGAAAGGCGCGGCGAACGATCAGGCCCAGTTCCTCTATGGCGATCGGCTTCTGATAGAAATCCCAGGCGCCGCTCGCAATCGCTGCCAGCGCGCTCGCGCGTTCGCCGTGCCCCGACACGACGATCACCTTCGTATCGGGTTTCATTTCGAGGATCGCTTTCAGCAGGCGAAACCCCTCGCGCGTGCCGTCTGCGTCGGGCGGCAGGCCCAGGTCGAGCGTGACCACCGCCGGCTCCTCGGCGCGCAGCAGGTCGATCGCGGCGTCATGATCGCCCGCGATCAGCACGCGATAATCGTCATAGGCCCATTTGAGCTGCGCCTGCAGGCCGGGATCGTCCTCGACCACCAGCAGCGCACGCGGCTCCCCCCCCCTGTCGCTCATCGCGTCGCCACCTTCGTCATCATCGTTCCGGTCGCTTCATCCGCCGCCGCGCCGCCGGCAAGCGGCAGCCACAGCGTGAACCGGCTTCCCTCTCCCGGCTCGCTCGAAACGTCGATCATGCCCCCCATCGCCTGCGCGATCTGCAATGCCTCGAACGCGCCGAGGCCGAAGCCGCCCTCCTTGGTCGATACGAAGGGCTTGAACAGTTCGTCGCGGATGAAGGCGCGGCTCATCCCCGCGCCGCGGTCGATCACGTCGATCCGCACCCGCCCCTGCTCGCTCGCCGCGACAAGCTGCACGGTGGCGCCCTTGGGCGAGGCGTCGAGCGCATTGGCGGCGAGCTGCTCGACGATCTGGGCGATCGCCGCGCCGTCGCCGCGCGCGGCGAGCCCGGCATCGCAGCCCACGAACAGGTCGCCGCGCGGCCGCAGCCCGGCCGCCACATCGGTCAGGATCGGCTCGACCAGCACGCGCTCGACGCTCGCCGCCCGCGCGCGCTCGCGCGGTGCCAGCCGGGTCAGAAGATCGCTGAGCCGCCCCGCGGAGATTGTCAGCGTCTCGACCATGTCGGCGCGGAACGCGGGCTTGTCGGCGTGGCGCTCGGCATTGCGCGCGAGCAGCGAAAGCTGGCTCGCCAGATTCTTGATGTCGTGCATGATGAAGGCGAAACGGCGGTTGAACTCGTCGAAGCGGCGCGCCTCGGAAAGCGCCTGCTGGCTCTGCGATTCGGCCAGGTAGCTCGCCGCCTGCTGCCCCGCGATCCGCAGCACGTCGAAATCCTCCCAGTCGAGCGCGCGCAGCGCGGGCGGGCGGTGCAGCACGGCGACCGCGATCATGCGCTGAAAATGCAGCAGCGGGACGACGACCCAGGCACGCGCATCGGCGATCAGCCAGTCGGGCATCGCCAGCGCCTCGGCATCGTCGGCGCGCCCGTGGCGCACCGCTTCGAGGTCGACGATATGCTGTGTTTCCTGCAACATGAAGGCGGTGCGCAGCGGCAGCCGTGCATCCTCGTCGATCGCGACGGGCCAGCCCCAATGCTCGGCGACGTGAAAGCCGCCCTGCGCGTCGGGCAGCATCAGCAGCGCCGCCGGGCTTCCCGTCAGTTCGGCCAGCGCCTTGGCCACGCGCCGATGCAGGCTGGTGCCCCCCTCCTCGACCTGCGCCAGCGTCGCGGTGAAGCGCATCCATTCGGACCGATAGTCGTAGCGATGCTCGAAGAAATGCTTGCTGATCGTGACCGACAGCCACGCGCGCGCGCGCGCCGATGCGAACAGCAGCCCGCCCGCGCCGAGCGCGACGAGCAGGAAAAGGCTTTGCGCAAGCTCGCCATAATCCCCGCCGACCAGCCGCGCCACGGCGCCCGCCAGCGCGATCAGGATCAGATAGGCGGCGCCGCCGACGAGCAGGACGGCGCGCATCGCGGCGGGCCGCGACAGCCGCATCCGCTCGCGCCCGATGTCCATCGCGGCGATGACGAAGGTGGGCAGGATCAGCAGCGCTACGGCCGGGACGAGCGCGATCAGCGTCGAGGCGCGCTGCCCGGTCAGCGTGCCGATCAACTGGATATTGAGCTCATAGGCCCACAGCATCGCGAAGCCCCCCGCGACGGCAAGGGTCGGCATCCGCATCCGGCCGCCGGCGTGGCGGGCGCCGCCGTCGATCAGCAGCAGCCCGCCCGACGCCACGACCATCGCGACGATCGTCAGCGTCGGCTTCAGCCACGCCGCCGCGGTGCCGCCGTCGTGGAGCCATGCGGCCGCGCCGCCCGCCAGCATCGCGAGACAGAGCGCCGCAAGCAGCCGCTGGATCAGGCGCAGCGCTTGCGAGGTCGGCGCCGCCGCGGTCCGAAACGTCCCGGCGAGCCAGCCAAGGATCGCCAGGTCGCGCAGCGCCTGTGCCGCGAGCGTCGGCGGCGACCCCGCGCCCGACAGATATAGCGCGGCGCACCAGAGCGCCATCGCCGCCGCCGCGATCGTCAGCCGCCCCGGCGCCGGCATCAGCACCGCCATGCGCGCGCGCGGACGCGTCAGCAGCCAGATCAGCGCGCCGACGAAGCCGAGCAGCGCCAGACCCGCCAGCAGGTCCGACAGGGCCGACAGCGCCCCCATGTCAGCGGGCCCCCTCCGGCCACAGCACGACGCGCACCGTCTGGAGCAGGATCAGCAGGTCGAGGAAGGGCGAATAATTCTTGGCATAGTAAAGGTCGTATTCGAGCTTCACCCGCGCATCCTCGACCGACGCGCCATAGGGATAATTGATCTGCGCCCAGCCGGTGAGCCCCGGCTTCACCATGTGCCGCTCGGCATAATAGGACAGCTCGCGTTCGAGTTCGGCGACGAAGCCCGGCCGTTCGGGGCGCGGGCCGACGATGCTCATCTCGCCCTTGAGCACGCACCAGAGCTGCGGCAGTTCGTCGATGCGCAGCTTGCGGATGACATGCCCGACGCGGGTGACGCGCGGGTCGTTCTCGCTCGCCCAGACCGCCTGCCCCGCCGCCTCGGCATCGGTGCGCATCGACCGGATCTTCCAGATCCGGTACGGCTCGCCGAACAGGCCGACGCGCGACTGGCCATAGAAGGCGGGTCCGCGGCTGTCGATCTTCACCGCGATCGCCGCGATCAGGATCAGCGGCAGGCCGACCACCAGCACCGCGATGCTAGCGATGATATCGAATATCCGCTTGCCGACGCGCGAGATTCGCTGCCCCGCCGAAAAACCGTCGGAAAAGATCAGCGCGCTGGGGTTGGTCGTCGCCAGATCGACGCGCCCCGTCTCGCGCTCGATGAAGCTCGCGATGTCGTTGACATGGACCCCCGCGGTCTTGACGCGCAGCAGGTCGGCAAGCGGCAGCGCGCCGCGCCGTTCCTCCATCGCCAGCACGACCTCTCCGGCGCCGAGCGCGACGACATGCTCCGACAGATTGTCGATCGCCTCGCGCGGCACCGCGTCCTTCACCTTGCGCTCGATGTCCGACATGGCGACGAAGCCGACGATCGCGATGCCGCTGCCGGGCGCATCGGCCAGCGCCTGCAGCCGCGCCGCGCGAGTGCCGGCGCCGAGCACCAGGATGCGCCGCTTGAAGGTCTCCGCGCCCGCCACCCGCGTCATGCCCAGGCGGATCAGGAACAGCGCCGCGATCGCCAGCGCCATCGCATACAGGCTGTTCACCCGCCACAGCGTCGCGGTCGGCAGCAGGAAGCCGACGACCGAGAGGAAGATGACCCCCAGCGAGATCGCCGCGAGCAGCCGCGCGGTCGCGAACCGCATCGATCGCAGCGCCTCCGACCCGTACATCCCGGTCGCCATCAGCGCGAGCGCGTTGGCGAGCGCGAAGGTCGTCAGCGGCAGCCACCGTCCGGCCAGCCTCCCGGCGTCAAAATCGGCGAAATGGGCATAGAGATGCCACGCCGCCTCCGCCGATCCCAGCAGCGCCAGGAACTCGATCAGCGCCAGCCAGACGACCGCATGCGGCACATAATGCTTGAACAGACGGAACATGGAGTGCGGCGAACCCTTTCGTCGCGCGATTCTAGCGGAGAGGCGTCAACTGTCGGTTAATTTTACACTTGTCGCCGGGCTATTCGGGGATGACCGCCGATGCGTCAAACGATAGACCGCAGCGATGATCGCGCGCCCATCCTTCGCCGCCGCACCATTGGGCCTGCTCGCCCACGTACCGAACGAACTGCGCGGTCGCCATTGTCACGACACGGCCTATGTCGCGATCGTCCTCGAAGGCGGCTATCAGGAAGCCGGCGACGAGGGTCGTTTCGACGTGGGGCCGGGCGACGCGCTGATCCACCATGACTTCGAATCGCATCTGGACCGGGTCGAGGCGCGAGGCGCGCGCGTGCTGATCCTCGACCTGCCGCCCACGCTCGCTGGCGCGCCGCACGTCCGCGGACGGGTGCGCGATCCCGATGCACTGGTTCGTTTCGCGAGCCGCGACGCCGCGGCGGCAGCGGCACTGCTCGTCGAGGATTTCACCGCCCTGCCGGCGGCCGCGCGCGACTGGCCCGACCTGCTCGCTCGCGACCTGCGGGCACTCACCCCTTTTGCACTCGCCGATTGGGCGGAGATGCACGGCGTGCGGGCCGAAACGCTGAGCCGGGGGTTCCGCGTCGCCTATGGCTGCACGCCCAAGGCCTATCGCGCCGACGTCCGCGCCCGCGCGGCGCTCGCCGCCGCCCGGGCGAGCGGCGAATCCTTCGCCGCCATCGCGCACCGGCTGCATTTCACCGATCAGGCGCACATGACCAGGGCCGTTGCGCGCATCAGCGGCGTCACGCCCGGCCGGTGGCGCGCGCGTCAACTGATTACAATACAGCGCTGACCGGGGCGGCTAGAACGATCTCCGACGCTTTTTTCTCCCGGAGATTTCCATGCTCGATCGCCGCACGCTCATCGCCACGCTCGCCGCCGCCTCCGCGCTCGGCGCCGCGCGTTCCCCCGCCCGCGCGATGCTCGCCGATCCGGCGCAAAGCGAGGGCGAACGGCTGAACGCCCTCTACGAGCGCCTGTTCGACATGCTGGTCGAGAACGACCCCGAGTTCGCCACCGCGCTGGGGCTCGACAAGGGCGCGCACGCCGCGGCCAAGTCGCGCCTCGCCGACCGTTCGCCCGCCGGGATCGAGCGCAGCCACGACCTCTATCGCTTCGGCCTTGCCGCGCTCGAGAAGATCGACGCGGCGAAGCTGTCGGGGATGGACCTCGTCAATTACGAGACCTTCCGTGGACCGTGGGACCATTATGTGAAGGCCTATGACAGTTTCACCTATGGTCTGCACAGCTGGCCGGAGCCGCACCCGGTCACCCAGCTCAGCGGCACCTACCGCTCGATCCCCGACTTCCTCGTCAACCAGCACAGCATCGCCGATGCGGCCGATGCCGAGGCCTATCTGGCGCGTTGCGAGGATTTCGCGGTCCAGCTCGACAACGAGACGAACCGGATGAAGACCGACCATGCGGCGGGGATCATTCCGCCCGATTTCGTCATCGACCGCACCCTCGGCCTCTACGAAAAGATCATGGCGCCTGCCGCGGAGGCCAACGGCCTCACCGCCAATCTCAAGGCCAGGACCGACGCAAAACATATCCCCGGCGACTGGACACGCCGCTGCGCCGCGATCGTCGCAGGCAAAATCTATCCGGCGATGCGCCGCCAGGCGGCCGAGCTGGCGCGCGTCCGTCCCCGGGCGACCCACGACGCGGGCGTCTGGCGGCTGCCGAAGGGCGACGCATATTACGCCTATGCGCTGAACTTCGCGACGACGACCGAAATGTCGGCCGAAGCCATCCACCAGCTCGGGCTCGAACGCATGACCGAACTGACCGCGCGCGCCGACGCGATCTTCCGCGAACAGGGCATGACCGGTGGAACGGTCGCCGAGCGGCTGCGCGCGCTCGGCGAGGACAAGCGCTTCATCTATCCGAACACCGACGCCGGCAAGACGGAACTGATCGCCAAGCTCAACGAACAGATCGAGGAGATGCAGCGCCGCCTGCCCGAGATGTTCGGCCGCCTGCCCAAGGCGAAGGTCGAGATCCGTCGCGTCCCGGCGGAGATCGAGGACGGCGCCGCCGGCGGCTATTACCAGATTCCGGCGCTCGATGGCTCGCGCCCCGGCGCCTATTACATCAACCTGCGCGATACCGCGGAGAATCCATCATGGACGCTGCCGACGCTGACCTATCACGAAGCGACGCCAGGCCATCATCACCAGATCGCGCTGGCGCAGGAAGCGACGGGTATCCCACGCCTGCGCCGCCTGCCCGTCTATTCGGTCTATACCGAGGGCTGGGGTCTCTACGCCGAGCAGCTTGCCGACGAAATGGGGGTCTATGACGGCGACCTCTTCGGCCGTCTCGGTTACCTGCAATCCTATATGTTCCGCGCCGCGCGGCTCGTCGTCGACACCGGCCTGCACCACTATCGCTGGAGCCGCGAGAAGGCGATCTCCTATATGAACGAGGCGCTCGGCACGCCCGAACCCTCGAACGTCACCGAAGTCGAACGCTATTGCGTGTGGCCCGGTCAGGCGACGAGCTACATGGTCGGACAGACGCGCTGGGTCGCAACGCGCGAAAGGGCGCGCGCGGCGCTGGGCGACAAGTTCGACATCCGCGCCTTCCACGACACCGCGCTGGCGGCGGGCGCGATGCCGATCGACGTCCTCGGATCGATGATCGACCGCTGGGTGGCGGCGCAAAAGGCCTGAAGAACCGCACGGTCTCAGCCGTTCGTGTCTATCGGTTCGTGACCTGAGACCTGTGGGGATTCGGGGTTTGGCGTGCTGCCACATCCTTCGTCATGCTGAACTCGTTTCAGCATCCATGGGCGGACCTCTCCTTTTGCGCCGCCTTTCAGGCGAGGGCGGACCATGGACCCCGATCGGGTCCGGGGCGGGCTCTGAAACAAGTCGGCATATATACCATTCGGACAAGTCAGGAGCCGTTCCCCGGCGAAAGCCGGGGTCCAGATGACACAGCGCTACCTCGCATGGACCCCGGCTTTCGCCGGGGACGGTGACTTGTCGAAAAGGGATCATTGCCAGACAAGGTCAGGGAGACGGAAAAGAGAAACCGTGCATAAACCTGCAACACCCCTATCCGTTCGGGACGATGGGTCAGATTTTAAGACTCGATGCTCTAATCCCCCGCGAAATCGAAGGCGCTGACACCGCGCTCGCCCTCTCTGAATCGCAGCGGACGGCCGAGCGGCGGCATCGAGCGCTGGACGCAGCCGCTGCGCGTGCAGCGGCGGCAACCGAGGCCGATCGGGGTCGCGGGACTGCGCATCAGGTCGATGCCGCGCGCGGCGGCCAGCGGCGCGGCGACCTTGGCGTCGACCCCGATGCACACCGCGAAGCGCGCGGGCGTGCCCCCTCCCGTCGCGCCGGGCGCCGCGACCGAGCGGCTCTGCGTGAACCAGCGCGACCCGTCCTCCAGCTCGACAAGGTCGGCGATCACCTCGCCGGGGCGCGCGAAGGCTTCGTGGACGCCCCACAGCGGACAGCGCGCATCGCCATCGACGAGCGGCGACTGGCTGGCGCCCGCATAGCGTTTCGACCCCTGCCCCGCGCGGTCGATGCGGAGCATGAAGAAGGGCAGCCCGCGTGCGCCGACGCGCTGCAATGTCGTCAACCGGTGCGCGACCTGCTCGAACCCGGCGCCGAAACGCCGCTGGAGCAGCAGCAGGTCGTAACCCGTCGCGTCGCAGGCGCGCAGGAAGCGGCCATAGGGCATCATCAGCGCCGCCGCGAAATATTGGATCAGATGCCGCTCGAACAGGCGCGCGGCGGCCGGTTCGGCGAACTCTGCGCCCGCGACAAGGGCGGAAATCTCGTCCTTCGCCTCCATCTGCGCCAGCGTCGCCGCGGCCTGAAAGGTGCGCGAGGCGGGGCGCAGCAGCTCGTTCAGCATCAGCTGCCGCGCATGCCAGTCGAGCCAGCGCAGCCGGTCGGGCATGACGTCGGCGGGCAGGATGCGGATGCCAAGCTGGTGACGCGTGCGCAGCCGCTCGGCGATGGTGCCATAGAGGTCGCCCCCCGCGAGCCGCAGTTCGTCGGCCAGTTCCTCGGCGCGCGCATCGAGATCGGGAAAGTGGTTGCGCCATTTCTCGATCGCGCGGCGAACCGCGTCGACCTCGGGCGCTTCGGCGGCGGCGGGGGCGGTCGCATCGCCCGCCGCGTCGAACAGCCGGACGAAGGCGGTCGCGGTCGCCGGCGCGCTCTCCAGCCATTCCTCGACCTCGCGCGACCCGATGTCGAGATCGGCGAAGCGCGGGTCGGCCAGACGGCGGCGCAGCGCGGCGAGCCCGCCCGGCACCGTCTCCGCCCCCAATTTCGCCGCGTCGAAGCCGAAACGCTCGGCCAGCCGGACGATCACCGTCGCGCTCAGCGGGCGCTGGCCGTGCTCGATCAGATTGAGGTAGCTCGGCGAGATGCCCAGCGCCTCGGCCATCGCCGCCTGCGTCAACCCGGCATCGCGCCGCAACTTGCGCACCGCCGGTCCCGCGAACACCCGCCGCTCCGCCATGATGTAACTTTCTTTACTGATTTACACGCTGCAATGCACTTCATTCGCTTTATTCACAAGAAATATTCACAAAGCTTTTCCAATCCGGGCGGCGGGTCGGCACAAGGGCGGCATATTCATCGCCCACCGGGGCGCAGCCGAGGACAGTGAAGATGAGCTATACCGAAGACATGGCGCAGGCCGGCCGCCTCATCCGCGATCAGGACGGCCGCTGGGATGCGATCGGCGCCGAAAACGTCGCTCGCATGCGCGCCCAGAACAAGTTCCGCAACGGCCTCGACATCGCCCGCTACACCGCGCGGATCATGCGCGCCGACATGGCGGCCTATGACGCCGATCCCGCCAACTACACCCAGTCGCTCGGCTGCTGGCACGGCTTCATCGCGCAGCAGAAGATGATCGCGATCAAGAAGCATTTCGGCACCGTCAAGGGCCGCTACATCTATCTGTCGGGCTGGATGGTCGCCGCGCTGCGCAGCGAGTTCGGCCCCCTGCCCGACCAGTCGATGCATGAAAAGACCAGCGTTCCGGCGCTGATCGAGGAAATCTACACCTTCCTGCGGCAGGCCGACGCCCGCGAACTGGGCGGCCTGTTCCGCGAGCTCGACGCGGCGCGCGAAGCCGGCGACGAGGTCAAGGCGAAGCAGATCCAGCACGCGATCGACAACCATGAAACGCATGTCGTGCCGATCATCGCCGACATCGACGCGGGCTTCGGCAACGCCGAGGCGACTTATCTGCTCGCCAAGAAGATGATCGAGGCCGGCGCCTGTGCGCTGCAGATCGAGAATCAGGTGTCGGACGAAAAGCAGTGCGGCCACCAGGACGGCAAGGTCACCGTGCCGCACGAGGATTTCCTGCAGAAGATCCGCGCGCTGCGCTATGCCTTCATGGAGCTGGGGGTCGACGACGGCGTGATCGTCGCGCGCACCGACAGCCTGGGCGCCGGGCTGACCAAGCAGATCGCCTTCACCCGCGAACCGGGCGACCTCGGCGATCAGTACAACGCCTTCCTCGATTGCGAGGAAGTGACGGGCGCGGGCAATCCGGGCGACGTGCTGATCAACCGCGGCGGCAAGCTGCTGCGCCCGAAGCGCCTGCCCTCGAACCTCTATCAGTTCCGCCCCGGAACCGGCGAGGATCGCTGTGTTCTCGACTGCATCACCGCCCTGCAGAACGGCGCCGACCTGATCTGGATCGAGACCGAAAAGCCGCATATCGAGCAGATCGCCGGCATGGTCGACCGTATCCGCGAGGCGGTTCCCAATGCGAAGCTCGCCTACAACAACTCGCCCAGCTTCAACTGGACGCTGAATTTCCGCCAGCAGGTGTTCGACGCGTGGCAGACGGACGGCAAGGATGTCGGTGCCTATGACCGGGCGAAGCTGATGAGCGTCGATTACGACGGCACCGAGCTGGCGGTCGAGGCCGACAACCGCATCCGCAGCTTCCAGCGCGACGCCGCGAAGCGGGCCGGCATCTTCCACCATCTGATCACCCTGCCGACCTATCACACCGCCGCGCTGTCGACCGACAATCTGGCGAAGGAATATTTCGGCGAGGAAGCGATGCTGGGCTATGTCAAGAACGTCCAGCGTCAGGAAATCCGCCAGGGCATCGCCTGCGTGAAGCACCAGAACATGGCCGGCAGCGACATCGGCGACGATCACAAGGATTATTTCGCCGGCGAAGCCGCGCTGAAGGCGGGCGGCAAGGACAATACGATGAACCAGTTCGCCGCCTGACGATCGAGCTAGAGCATTTTCCAGTCAGGTGGAATCGCCTGACGATTCAGAAAATGCGGAAAAACAAGAATCTAGAGCGGCCGATCCGATGCAATCGGATCGATAACCGCTCTAGGCGCGGGGGTTTTCGTTGCCCCCCGCGCCACCCTTCTCGGCGCGGGGTGCCTTGCACAAACGCCCCGCGCCTCCCGAGCTTTCCTGGGGAGGAAAGCCTGCCCGCCGGAAGTCGTTCGACCTCCGGCGGGCATTTTTATGCGATACGCGATTGTTTTCTCCGTGCGCGCCCGCTCCCGGCGCTACGCGGCTATGGCGAGCTTCGCGCCGCCTTGCGGGTCGCCAGATGGCGCATCCAGCGTTGTCGCGCCCATTCGTTGACCAGCCGGTCGGCGCGGGCCTTGTCCGCACCGTTCAGATCGCCGTAGCGCGCACGCCGACCGCTGTCGGAAAACCATATCTCCTCGGTCCCGAGCGCGAGCGTCGTGAAGACGCCGCCCGGTTCGACGATACCGATCGCGGCGGGCGTATCGACCGCTCCGATGTGCAGGAAAACCGGAGCGTCGTTGTCGGGCGCGGGCGCACCGCCCAGTGCCTGGAGCAGGATCGACCGCATGTCGCTGAGGCCGAGCGGCCGGTCGCTGGAGAGGCCCGGCACGTTCAGTACGAACGGGATATGGGTTTGCGCGGGCTCGATCACGTGGCCATGTCCCAGGAATCCGTTTTCGAACAATGCCTCGCCATGATCGCCGGTGACCATCAGCACGGTGTCGTCCCAAGTCCCCAGCGCCTTCAGGCGAGCCACGATCGCGCCGATCTGCGAATCCGCATAGGCGACGGCGTTCCAGTAGGTCTGCTGAACGCGGCGGGCGTTGGCCGCGGAAATGTCGCCGCGCGGCAGCGGGTCGACACCCAGCATGTCGGGCATGCCCGGATGATGATAGGGGAAATGCGGCGACTGGAAATTGAAATAGACGAAGGTCGGCTGCGCCCACGGTCCCGGATCGCCCATCCGCCGATCGAATTCCGCCAGTATCTTCGTCTCGTCGACGAGCAGCGAGCCCTTGGCGGCGAAGCCGAAGGCGCGTTCGTGCGCCAGCGTTTCGGCGTCGACGAATATGTCGGCCGCCTTGCGCATCCCGACCACCGCCGAAATATTGCCGAAGCTTTCGGGCTGGCCCGAAAAGACGCCGATGCGATAGCCATTGGCCTTGAGGTCGGAGAATAAGGAGGGGTCTCCCACCCGCGGATCGAGCGCGCCCGAAAACAGGCTCTTGAGCGACGCCGTCGTGAAGCCGACGTGGCTGTAGGCGTGCGGAAAGCTGCTTCCCGCGCGCGCCAGCGCCGCGAGGTTCGGCGCCACCGGCCGCCCGTTCACCCGTTGCGTCAGCGCGTCCGCGCGCGTGCTTTCGAGCACGATGATGACAAGATGCTTCCGCTTCGCCGGCAGTTTCGGCGCGGGCGTCGCCGGATCGGCGCCGACAAAGACGAAATCGCCGCCGAAGCCGTCTTCGTCGATCCCGTTCCCCGGAATGTCGAGCGCCAGCGGATGGCGCGACGCATCGAAGGGATGCCGGTCGATCTGCGCCGAATACCAGCTATATCCGTCGCGGTCGAAATCGGTCAGTTGTTCGAGTAGCCGGTTGACCAGCCCATAGGCGGTCATCCGGCGCAGGCCGTCGCGCGCGTCGGGCACCCCGTTGGCCTGCGCGGCGATCGCCGGCATCGCGACCGCCAGCGCCAGCACCGCCCAGCGCAGCTGCGAGCGACCCGCCGGCAGCAGGGTCCGATTGCCGCGACGGCGCAGGCGGACCACGACGATCCCATAGAGGATCAGCGCGCCGCCGAGGCCGATCAGCATCAGCGCGCCTTCATTCAACACGAACAGGAAAGCGTCGAACAGGCTTCCCCCGCCCAGATTGCGGATCAACTGGAAGCTGACCGCATCGCTGAAATAGGACAAAAGCTCGAACTTGGCGGTCAGCGCGGCGAGAAAGCCGGCGACGCCGAAAAACAGCAGGTTGAACCGGAAAATCAGCGGGTCGTATTCGCGTCCGTGCAGCCGGCGCAGCAACAGGAAGAACAGGCCGAAAAGCAGCGCATGCGCACCGACGGCACCGAGCAGGAACAGGACGGTCTCGGCCGGCGTATCCAGCGTTTGCGACTGGCCGAAGCCGCCGCCGAACAGCGCGAACTTGCGTTCGACGAGCGCCATTTCGATCAACAATGTCGTGACGGCCGCAAGCAGCAACGTCAGCAGGTCCCCCTGCCCCTTCCTGGTCATCGGATTGTCATAAATATGGCCTTGCTAATATGGTGTTAAGCCAATCCGAACGGCATTCGTCCGCAACTGCGGGCGACCGGGCGGACGAGCGATCAAGCGATGCTTGCCAGGTCCGCCGCGGCGGGTGTATGGTGCACCGCACAACGAAACCACCTCTCCCTGGGCCGATGAACGATACACGACTGAAAATGATGGAAGCGATCGCACGGCGACGCATCGTGTCCACGCGCTACAATGGCGACGCCATGACCCTTGCCCCGCACCAGATGTTCGAGCGGCACGGGGCGCTGTTCGTCAGCGCGCTGAATCTCAACAAGAACTGGCGGTCGGACGAGGAAAAGCGCCTCGGTCAGTTCAAGCTCGACGGGCTTGGCGAGACCGAGGTCACCGACGAGGCGTTCGAGCCGCTCCCGATGTTCCAGCCCGCCGCGCCGAGCGACAAGGACACGCTTCTCCTCGCCGTATGAGCGGCGGGCCGCGACAGCCGGCCCGTCACCGCACGGCCGAGTCGGACGGGCGACTGATGACGAGCGACCACAGCACGCCCCCGGCGATCAGCGCGACGGTGACTCCCAGGCTCGCCAGCGGCGGGAATTTCGCGCTGCCGAGCAGGAAATCGGCCACGAATATCTTCGACCCGATGAAGACGAGCACCAGCGCCAGCGCATATTTCAGATAGTGGAATCGATGCACCATCGCCGCGAGCGCGAAATAGAGCGCGCGCAGGCCGAGGATCGCCATGATGTTCGAGGTATAGACGATGAAGGTGTCGGTCGTGATCGCGAAGATCGCGGGCACGCTGTCGACCGCGAACACCAGATCGGCGAGGTTGATGACGACGAGCGCAAGGAACAGCGGCGTCGCCGCCAGCACGACCTTCCCCGTCTTGGCGTCGGGCACGCGCACGAAGAATTTCTCGCCATGCAGGTCCGCGGTGATCGGCATGCGGCGCGACAGCCAGCGCACGACGGGATTGCCCGCGACGTCCATCGGCTTGTCGCTCGCGAACAGCATCCTGATACCGGTGAAGATCAGGAAGGCGGCAAAGACGTAGAGCAGCCAGCCATATTCGGCGACCAGCGCCGCACCGCCCGCGATCATCAGGCCGCGCAGCACGATCACCGCGATGATTCCCCACAATAGCGCGCGATATTGATAGCGCGCCGGAATCGCGAAGGTCGCGAAGATCAGCGAGATGACGAAGATATTGTCGATCGACAGCGCTTTTTCGATGAAGAAGCCGGTATAATATTGAAGGCCCGCATCGCCGCCCTTCTCGACCCAGATCCAGGCGCCGAACGCGAGCGCGATGCCGATGTAGATCGCGGAGAGCTTCAGGCTTTCCGCGATGCCCATCTCCTTGTTCTCCTTGTGCAACACGCCAAGGTCGAAGGCCGTGAGGGCGATGACGAGGCCGAGAAAGGCCAGCCAGAACCAGGCCGGGGTTCCCAGCCAGTCGGTGAAGAGAAATTCCATGATGACGATCCCTGGACAGGCGAAACGCGCCGCCGAAAGCAGCGCGCTTCGCCTTCATTGCCGGATTCAGCGGGCGCGAACGGGGCGCCGCATCAGTGATGCGAGGCGGTCCTTGACCGCCAGCTTCAGCTTCTTGAGCCGCAGCACGCGGAACGGGTCGCCGCCGCGGCGGCGCGCCTCGCGCCGGACCGCTTCGTCGAGCCGCCGATGCAACGCGGTCAAGTGAAAGATATGGGGATTCACAGACATATGGCCTCCTGATTGAGCGAACTCAAAACAGGCGACGCCGATGCCGGGACCTGGATCAGGGGGGAGAATTGGCCGCCGTGCATCGGTGTCACCCGATGCGGTCCGACATCACGTGGCGGGATGTTGATCCCGCCGACGCCAGAGGGGCCCGGCCCGCATTCCCGTTACATAGGAACGGCGGTCGGGCTTTTCAATCCCGGCTGCCGGGTTTGTTTCTTTCGGGGCGAAATCCCTGTTCCCGTCGCTCGTAATGACGAGCCCTTCCAAGGCCAACGAGGGTTCATCGAGGGTTGATAACGGCGGCCGCGAAACATGACGGCATATTATCCTTCAGGCAAACGAGCTGTTCCCCGGCGAAAGCCGGGGTCCATGCGAAGCAGCGCTGTGCCGTCTGGACCCCGGCTTTCGCCGGGGAACAGTTCCTTGTCGAAAAGGGATAATTGCCAATGCCAAATATGTTCAACCCTTCGGCATCAGCTTCATCGCCATCGACGCCAGCGCCTCGGTCGCGGTGGAGATGACCGCGGGAGCATCGGGTGCCCAGAAAGGAGAATGGAGGCTCGGCAGCGTCCGGCCTTCCTTCTTCGCGGCGTCATATTCGGCCTGCGGAACGCCGCCGACCCACAGGATCAGGCTCTTGATCGACTTGTCCTCGCGGCCATAGCGGCTGAAATCCTCCCCGCCCATCACCGGCGGCATCTGCACGACGCGCTGGTCGCCGAAGCGGGTCTTCAGGAAGGCCGCCATCTCTTCGGTGAACTCGGGGGTGTTGAAGACCGACGGCGTATATTCGTCCTTTGCGACGCTGATCGTCGGCATCCTGTCTTCCGGCATGCCCGCCGCGATCGCTTCGCCCTTCGCGATGCGCGCGATGCCGTCGAGCAGTTGCGTGCGCACCTCGTCGGTATAGCTGCGCACGGTCAGTTGCAGCTTCGCCTCGTCGGGGATGATATTGTGCTTGGCGCCGGCGTGGAAGCTGCCGACGGTGACGACGCCGCTGTCGAGCGGGCTGATCTCGCGCGCGACGAGCGTCTGGAGCGCGGTGACGATGCGGCTGGCGAGCACGATCGGATCCTTGGTCGCCTGCGGATAGGCGCCATGACCGCCGAGCCCCTTCACCGTGACGTCGACGCTGTCGACATTGGCGAGCGCATAGCCCGGCGTATAGCCGATCATGCCCGCGGGAAACTGCGCCGCGTCGTGAAAGGCGATCGCATATTCGGGCTTGGGAAAACGGGTGTAGAGCCCGTCCGCCAGCATCATTCGCGCACCCGCGCCGCGCTCCTCGGCGGGCTGGCCGATCATCACCAGCGTCCCCGACCACTGCCTCTTGTTCGCCGCCATCAGCCGCGCGACGCCGATCCATGCGGTCATGTGCGTGTCGTGGCCGCAGGCGTGCATGACGCCGGTCTCGACGCCTTCCTTGGTCGTCACGCGCACCGTCGACGCGCCGGGAAGGCCGGTCTGCTCGGTGACGGGAAGCCCGTCCATGTCGGCGCGGACCAGCACCACCGGGCCGGGGCCGTTCTTCATCACCGCGACGATGCCCGTCCCGCCGACCTTCTCGGTCACCGTGAAGCCCAGCTTGCGCGCCTCGGCGGCCAGGATGCCCGCCGAGCGGACCTCCATGAAGCTGAGTTCGGGATGCGCGTGCAAATCCTTGTAGATGTCCATCAGCGAGGGCATCTGCTTCTGCACCTGGTCGCCCAGCGACTGCGCCGCCACCGGCGCCGCCAGCCCGAGCGCGAGCGCCGCGGCGCCCAGTCCCAAAATCCGCCCGCTGATCTTCATTATTGCTCCCCTGTTTTCAAATCATCCGTTTGCCGGCACCAGCTCGATCACGTCGAGCAGCGATTCATAGGCGGGCGCCGGCAGCACCAGCCGCCAGCGATTGTCGGCGATCCGTTCGATCAGCCCCGCCATGTCGCGCATCCGGTCGCTGCCGTAATTGACCGGGATCTTCTCGTCCCCCAGCACCAGCGTGCCGAGGAATATCTGGCGCTTGAGATTGTCGGGAAAGATCAGGCCGACCGGCCGCTGCGACCCCGTCAGCTTGGTCAGGCTGGCGAGTTCCTGCTCGTCCGACACGCGGCAGCGGAACCAGTCATAGGCGATGAAGCCAATCGCACCGCGTCCCTGCGTGCCCAGCTTGATCGTGCGGCAGCGATACTCGCCCGCGGGCAGGTGCGGATTGGGCAGCGCCGCCGTCGGTTGCAGCAACACGCCTTCGCGCTCGACGTCGGCGCCATAGCCCTTTGCCCGCGCGTCGGCGAGCGCCGCGGTCCAGCTCGAATACCAGCCGCGGATGCGCGCCTTGTCCTGGTCGGTCGCGGTGGCGCGCCAGGTGCCCGCGGCCTCCGCCGGCGCGGCGTCGGCCGCCGAGGGCGGCATCGCCGGCACGGTCCGGCATCCGGCGAGCCCCAGCCCCGCCGCGCATGTCAAATATAGAAAGGTGCGACCCCACATCGTCCGTCTCTCCTGGTCCGGTTCGCCGTTAACCTTAGGAGCGGATGACGCAATGCTCAAGGACGCAGCGCGCCGCAGGCAGGATCGCGCAACGTCAGGCGGCGGTCCAGCCGCCGTCGACGCTCAGGTTCGCCCCGGTGATGTTCGCCGCCTCGTCGCGGGTCAGGAAGGCGGCAAGCGCCGCGACCTGCTCGACCGTCACGAACTGCTTGGTCGGCTGCCCCGCGAGCAGAACGTCGTTGATCACCTGTTCGCGCGTCATGCTCCGCGCCTTCATCGTGTCGGGAATCTGATTCTCGACCAGCGGCGTCCAGACATAGCCCGGGCTGATGCAATTGGCGGTGATCCCCGCGTCGGCGACCTCGAGCGCGACCGTCTTGGTCAGCCCGGCGAGCCCGTGCTTCGCGGCGACATAGGCCGATTTGAACGGCGAGGCGACGAGCGAATGCGCCGAGGCGGTGCCGATGATGCGGCCCCATCCCTTCTTGCGCATCCCCGGCACGGCGTGGCGGATGGTGTGGAAGGCCGACGACAGGTTGAGCGCGAGGATCAGGTCCCATTTCTCGACCGGGAAATCCTCGACCGGCGACACGAACTGAGTGCCGGCATTGTTCACGAGGATGTCGACCCCGCCCATGTCGCTGTCGGCGCGCTCGAACATTTCCGCGATCGCGTCGGGCTTGGTGAGGTCGGCGCCGTCATAGGCCGCCTTGCCGCCGTTCAGCGCGGCGAGCGCCGCGCGCTCGGCCTCGATCGCGCCCTCGTCGCCGAATCCGTTGATGATGATGTCCGCGCCCGCCGCGGCAAGCGCCTTGGCGATGCCGAGTCCGATGCCGGAGGTCGAGCCGGTGACGAGGGCGGTCTTGCCTTTGAGATGCATGGGATCAATCCTTTTTCTCGCGAGGGGATGGGGAAACGGCATGGGCCGATTTGGGCTGCAGGCCGCCCGCCTCGATGGCGAAACTGTCCGACCGCCCTTCGGCGATGCTTTCGGCGAGCAGGTGTCCGTCCTTCAGCGACGCCTCGACCGCTGCGCGGCCCAGCGCCCAGTTGGCGTCCATCGTCGCGCGCGAGAATTCGAAGTCGCGCGCGCCGGTCTGCCATGCCGGCGGCTGGTGGATGAGCTGAACGACGTTCAGCGCCTTGCAGTCGACCATGCGCTCGACCGCCTTCACCTCGGGCAGCGCGCGCATCTCCCCGGGCAATTTGTCGAGCATCCGGGCGATCAGCCGATGTTCCTTGCGCCGCCGGACCAGCCCGTCCGAAATGCGGCGGGTGCGACTGGAAAAGCGGATATCCTTCTCGCGCGACCAGGCTTCCTCCAGATCGTGCGGGCGCGGGCCGCGCGCCGGGAACAGGTCGACCTGGAACACCAGCATCGCCTCGTCCGCGCTTTCGACGACATGTTCGAGCGGGGTGTTCGAAACGAGCCCGCCGTCCCAATACCAGGTGCCGTCGATCTCGACCGGCGGCAGGCCCGGCGGCAGCGCGCCCGACGCGAGGATATGGCGCGCGTCGATGCGGTCGGTGCGCGTGTCGAAATAGCGGAAATTGCCCGTTTCCACCGCGACCGCGCCGACCGACAGGCGCACCTTGCCGTCGTTGACGCGGTCCCAGTCGACGAGGCGGTCGAGCGTCTCGACCAGCGGCGCCGTGTCGTAGAAGCTGATCGCGGCGGGCGTCTGCGGCGCGGCGAACATCGGCGGCGGGATACGCGGCGTGAAGAAGCCCGGAACGCCGAAAGCCGCAACCTGCCCGGCCGCCGCCCAATGCGCCCATTCGCGCGCCAGATCATTGTCGGCCACCGGCAGGACGGGCAGCGCCGACGACACGCCTTCCCAGAACTCCCGCATCTTCCCGACCGCCGCGTCGCGTGGATTGCCGGCGATGATCGCGGCGTTGATCGCGCCGATCGATATGCCCGCGACCCAGTCGAGCTCGACGCCGAGATCGATCAGCGCCTCGTAGACCCCGGCCTGAAAGGCGCCGAGCGCTCCGCCGCCCTGCAGGACCAGCACGACGAGGTCGGGCAAGGGCAAGGCGGCTCGGGCGGCGCGGCGGGGCATGGACTCGAAGCGATCCTTTCGGGGGGCGGGACGGCCGGAGCCGTTGGTGCACCGCAGCAACGCCCTTGGCAAGAGGCGGTTCCCGCGCGAAGCCTCTTCCAATTGCCCCCCGCCGCTGCCACAAACAGGCAGCAAGCAGATCTTCAACAGCGGAGCCCCCTCATGCGCCTCGACGATTACGACCCCGGCGACGACATCCGCGACCTCGGTCGCGGCGGCGGCGGTTTCGGCGGGGGCGGGGGCGGTGGCATGGGCGGGCTGCTGTTCGGACTGCTGCCGATGCTGCTCGGGCGCAAGATGGGCTGCGGCACGATCCTGCTGCTCGGCGTACTCGCTTTCGTCTTCCTCGGTCCCGGTTCGCAGATGCTGAGTACGGGCGGCGGCACCGCCGACCCGATGGCAGACAGCCGCGGCACGCAGCAGGGCGTCGCCTGCGACACCGCCGCCGAACGCTTCGCCTGCCAAGTGTTCAGCTCGACCAACCGCTTCTGGGAAAGCCAGATCAACGGTTATCGCGCGCCCGGCCTGCGTTTCTATACCGACCACAACAGCTCGGGCTGCGGCGCGGCGCAGGCGGCGATGGGACCCTTCTATTGCCCCGCCGACCAGGGCATCTATCTCGACACCAGCTTCTTCAACGAGTTGAAGACGAAGTTCGGCGCCGCCGGCGATGCTGCGCAAGCCTATGTCGTCGCGCACGAAGTCGGGCATCATATCCAGACGATTACCGGAACATCGGATCAGGTCCGCCGCGCGCAAGCCCGCGCTTCGCAGACCGAGGGCAATGCGATCCAGGTCCGCATGGAATTGCAGGCCGACTGCTATGCCGGCGTGTGGGCCGCGCGGGCGCGAACGAAGGACGGGCAGACGGTGATGGAGCCGGGCGACATGGAGGAGGCGATGACCGCCGCCAACGCGATCGGCGACGATACGCTGATGCGCTCGGCGGGCCAGCGACCGGTGCCCGAAAGCTTCACCCACGGCACCAGCGAGCAGCGCATGCGCTGGCTCCGCCGCGGGCTGGAGACCGGCGATCCGCGCCAGTGCGACACGTTCGCCGCCAACGCGATCTGATCGCCGTCCCCTCCCCTTGCAGCCCCGGCGCCGATTGCCCATATCGCGCCGCATGACCGATCCTCATGCGCACAGTGCCGCGCCCTGGCACGGAACCACCATCCTGTCCGCCCGCACCCCGGAAAAGGTCGTCGTCATCGGCGACGGTCAGGTGTCGATGGGCCAGACGGTGATGAAGCCCAATGCCCGCAAGGTGCGCCGCCTGCACGACGGCAGCGTCATCGGCGGCTTCGCGGGGGCGACGGCCGATGCGTTCACGCTGTTCGAGCGGCTGGAGGCGAAGCTGGAGCGCCACCACGGCCAGTTGCTGCGCGCCGCGGTCGAACTCGCCAAGGATTGGCGCACCGACAAATATCTGCGCAATCTGGAGGCGATGATGATCGTCGCCGACAAGGAGGTGACGCTCGTCATCACCGGCAACGGCGACGTGCTGGAGCCGCAGGGCGGCATCGCGGCGATCGGATCGGGTGGCAATTACGCGCTGTCCGCGGCGCGCGCGCTCGTCGATTACGAAAAGGATCCCGAGGTGCTGGCAAAGAAGGCGATGCAGATCGCCGCCGAAATCTGCGTCTACACCAACGACCAGACCACCCTCGAAATTATCGATATCCAGGCATAAGCGATCATGAACAAGGATCTGACCCCGAAGGCGATCGTCGCCGCGCTTGACACGCATATCATCGGCCAGGACGCCGCGAAGCGCGCGGTCGCCGTCGCGCTGCGCAACCGCTGGCGCCGCCAGCAGCTCTCGCCCGAACTGCGCGACGAGGTGAGCCCGAAGAATATCCTGATGATCGGCCCGACGGGATGCGGCAAGACCGAGATTTCGCGCCGTCTCGCCAAGCTCGCCGACGCGCCCTTCATCAAGGTCGAAGCGACCAAGTTTACCGAAGTCGGCTACGTCGGCCGCGACGTCGAACAAATCGCGCGCGACCTGGTCGAGGAAGCGGTGCGGCTGGAGAAGGACCGTCGCCGCGAAGCGGTGCGCGCGGCGGCCGAAGAGGCGGCGATGGAGCGGCTGCTCGATGCCTTGACCGGCAAGGGCGCCAGCGAGGCTACGCGCCAGAGCTTCCGCCAGCGCATCCGCGAAGGCCATCTCGACGACAGCGAGGTCGAGATCGAGGTCGCCGACACCCCGAACATGCCGTTCGAGCTTCCCGGCCAGCCGGGGCAGATGAGCATGATCAACCTGTCCGACATGCTCGGCAAGGCGATGGGCGGCCTGCCGAAGAAGCGCCGCAAGCTGACGGTTCTGGAAGCTGCGACGCGGCTGATCGAGGAGGAGCAGGACAAGCGCCTCGACCAGGACGACGTCGCGCGCGTCGCGCTGGCCGATGCGGAAGCGAACGGCATCGTCTTCCTCGATGAGATCGACAAGATCGCGGTCAGCGACGTGCGCGGCGGCTCGGTGAGCCGAGAAGGCGTGCAGCGCGACCTGCTGCCGCTGATCGAGGGCACGACGGTCGCCACCAAATATGGTCCGATGAAGACCGACCATGTCCTGTTCATCGCCTCGGGAGCCTTTCACGTCGCGAAGCCGAGTGACCTGCTGCCCGAACTCCAGGGCCGCCTGCCGATCCGCGTCGAACTGGGCGCGCTCGGCGAGGAGGATTTCGTCCGCATCCTGACCGAGACCAAGGCTGGCCTGCCCGAGCAATATTCGGCTCTGATCGCGACCGAGGGCGTGACGCTGACCTTCACGCCCGACGCGATCGCGCGCGTCGCGCGGCTCGCGGCCGACGTCAACGAGAAGGTCGAGAATATCGGCGCCCGCCGCCTCCAGACGATCATGGAACGGCTCGTCGAGGAGGTGAGCTTCACCGCCGAGGACCGAACGGGCACCACGCTCTCCATCGATGCCGCCTATGTCGACCGGCAGCTTGCCGACGTCGTCGGCGACACCGACCTCAGCAAATATGTGCTCTGATCGCCTGCCCTTCGGACCGCTCCCCATCCGCATGCTTGCCGCCGACGTTTCGCCGAACTTCATTTGACTTTCGCGCATCGCCAATGCGATGAACGGCGCCACGGTCAAACCGGGTTGCACCGACCGGCACGGAGACAGCAATGGCAGAGGAAGAGGTCGCCACGCAGGGCGAACTGGCGATCACGCGCACCGGTGACCGGCTGCGGCTGGCGCGGGAGGCGGCGGGATTGTCGCTCGCCGACGTCGCGACGCGCACGCGCATCACCCAGCGGCATCTTCAAGCCATAGAGAAATCCGAATTTTCGGAGCTGCCGGGGCGCACTTATGTCACGGGCTTCGCGCGCGCCTATGCCCGTGCGGTCGACCTGCCCGAAACCGAGATCGCCGCCGACATCCGCCGCGAACTCGACGAGGATCAATATGGCGCCCGGCCGATCTACGAGGCTTACGAACCGACCGACCCCGCCCGCTTGCCGACCGCGCGGCTGGCGTGGACGCTGGTGATCGTCGCCGCGGTGCTCGTCTCGGCCTATGGCGTATGGCGCTTCCTGTCGGTCGAGCCCGACGAGGCGCTGGTCGCAGCGCAGAATCGCGATGCCGACGCGTCCGAAGCTCCCGCGGCCGCAACCGCGCCGGCCGCAGCGGGCAAGGCCGCCGCCGACGGCGCCGTTCCTGCCGATGCGCCGGTCGTGCTCACCGGCATTTCGGAGGTGTGGATCGGGTTCGACGACGCAAACGGCAAGACCGAGAACTGGCGCACGCTCGATCCCGGCGAGACCTATCAGGTGCCCGCCGCCTATATCAAGCAGTTCACGCTGCGCACCAGCCGACCGCAAGCGCTCAAAGTGACCGTCGGCGGGCGCGATATCGGGTCGCTCGGCGCCGCCGACACGCTGGTCAAGAGCATCTCGCTCAAGCCCGCCGACCTTCTGGCGCGGGCCGAAGGCGGCGCCACGGCACCGGCGCCGAAGGCTTTGCCGCGGCGCTGAATTCCGCAACAATCGGGCCGATCGGAATGGCGGTGCACCGAAATGGGTTTGCGCCGCCGCCCCGCGCCGCGTTATGGACGCCAAACAAGGTTAATTGGTGGGGGCCTATCGGCAGATGAAGATGCGTCATATCTCTTTTCTCGCAACCGCCGCGATCGCGCTTTCGGCCTCGGTGCCGACGCTCGCGCAGGATGCCGGAATCGACAAGCGGGTCGAACGGCTCGAGAAGGAAATGCGCGCCGTCCAGCGGTCGGTGTTCCCGGGCGGCAGCCCAGCCTTCTTCGAGGGCGAGATCGCACCCGACAACACGCCGGGCGAACGGGTCAAGAGCAGCGCGCCGGTGATCGACCTGACCGCGCGCGTCGATGCGCTCGAAGCGCAACTCCAGACCCTGACCGGACAAACCGAGCAGAACGCCTTCCAACTTCGCGAACTCGAAAAGAAATTCAACGCCTACAAGGCCGAAACGGACAAGCGCCTCGCAGCACCCGAAGCGTCCGAGGTGACGGGCACACCTGCCAGCCTGGCTCCCACGGTCAAGCCGCCCGCGACGGTCGCGACCACCGCCGCAGCGACGCCGGCGAAGAAGCCGGCAACGACCAAACCCGCAGCCACCACACCCGACGCCACACGGCTTGCGCTGGTCAAGAAGGTCGAGATTCCCGCGACCGGCAACGAGGTCGAGGACAGCTATAATTATGGTTATCGCCTGTGGGAGGCAAAGCTCTACCCCGAGGCCGAAGCACAGTTGAAGCAGGTGGTCACGAAATGGCCGAATCACCGCCTCGCGAGCTACGCGCAGAACCTCCTCGGCCGCGCCTATCTCGACGAAGGCAAGCCAAGCCTCGCCGCAGTCGCTTTCTATAATAATTACAAGGATCGGCCGAGCGGCGCCCGCGCACCGCACAGTCTGATGTACATGGGGGTCGCGCTCGACAAGCTGGGACGCAAGGCCGACGCGTGCAAGGCGTTCCGCGAGCTCGACGAAGTCTATGGAGACAAGGCGCCAAAGGATGTCCGCGATGATGCAGCTGCCGCCAAAGCAAAAACTGGTTGCTGACGCGGACGCGGTCGAGCGTTTCGCGTCGGATCTGGCGCTCGTCGCGGGGCCCGATTGGCATAGACGTCACTATGGCGTCGCGGTTTCGGGCGGGCCCGACAGCATGGCGCTGCTCTGGCTCGCGACCTCGCTGCTGCCCGGACAGGTCGACGCCGCGACGGTCGATCACGGGCTACGCCGCGAATCCGCCGACGAGGCGCGCATGGTCGCGGGCTTCTGCGCGCGCGAACATGTTCCGCACGCGACGCTGCGTCCCCCCGCCCCGATCCGCGGTTCGTTGCAGGCCGCGGCGCGCGCCGAACGCTATCGGCTGCTCGAGGCGTGGCGCGAGGCGAACGGCATCGACTTCCTGCTGACCGCGCATCACGCCGACGACCAGCTCGAAACGATCATCATGCGGCTCAACCGCAGTAGCGGGGTCGGCGGACTGGCGGCGATCCGCGCGCGCAACGGCGCGGTGCTGCGCCCGCTGCTGGGCTGGCGCCGCGCCGAGCTGGCGCATGTCGCGCTGGAGGCCGACCTGCCGTTCGTCGAGGATTCGACCAACGCCGACACGCGCTTCGACCGCGCGCGCCTTCGCCGGGCGCTCGCCTCGCAGACCATCGTCGACGCCGAAGCCGCCGCGCGATCGGCGCGCTGGCTGGCGGAGGCCGACGCGGCGCTCGATTGGGCGGTCGCGGCCGCGATCGGGTGCTGGCCCGACGCCGACGACATCGCGACCATCCGCGACCGCGCCTATCCGCCCGAGCTGTTCCGGCGCATCGTCGAGCAACGGCTGAAGGCGAACGACCCGCGCCTCGGGCTGCGCGGTATCACCCTCGATGGAGTGATCGCGGCGATGCGCGCGGGCCGGCGGGCGATGGTCGGCAGCCTGCTGATCGACGCCATTGCGACCGACGAGCATCGCGCCTGGCGCATTTCCACGGCGCCCCGCCGCAAAACGCGCCGCTGAACGCCGCTTTACGCTAGGCGACAATAGGACCGATTGGCTCATTGTCATTTAACGCCATGCTCCTATCTTAGGAACCTGATCGCATCGCACACCATCCTTTGGCGCGATTTCGGCGATCGATGTGATTTTGGAAAGATTCCGCATGCAGGACGACAAGGAACCGCAGGGCAACCCCTGGATGAAGAGCGTGATGATCTGGAGCGGCATCCTGCTCGCCATGCTCCTTGTCGCCTCGATGTTCGGCGGCGCCGCGCAGCCCGCGGGAAGCCCGCTCGCCTATTCCGATTTCCGGCAGAAGGTGCAGGAAGGTGCCGTCAAGGAGGTCGTGCTGTCCGAGGATCGGGTGACGGGCACGATGTCGAACGGCGACCGCTTCACCGCCAATGTCGTCCGCGATCCCGACCTGCTCAAGATGCTCAACGAGAATGGCGTCAAATATGACGGCAAGCCGCAGGAAGTGCCGAACTTCTGGATGTATCTACTCGTCCAGTCGCTGCCCTTCCTGCTGATCCTCGCGGTCGCCTTCTTCGTCTTCCGCCAGGTGCAGAAGAACAACGGGTCGGGCGCGATGGGCTTCGGCAAGTCGCGCGCCAAGATGCTTACCGAAAAGCAGGGCCGCGTCACCTTCGACGACGTCGCCGGCATCGACGAGGCGCGCGAGGAACTGCAGGAGATCGTCGAGTTCCTGAAAGACCCGAGCAAATTCTCGAAGCTCGGCGGCCAGATTCCGAAGGGCGCGCTGCTCGTCGGCTCGCCCGGCACCGGCAAGACGCTGCTCGCCCGCGCGATCGCGGGCGAGGCGGGCGTCCCCTTCTTCACCATTTCGGGCTCGGACTTCGTCGAGATGTTCGTCGGCGTCGGCGCCAGCCGCGTGCGCGACATGTTCGAACAGGCGAAGCGCAACGCACCGTGCATCGTCTTCATCGACGAGATCGACGCGGTCGGCCGCCATCGCGGCGCGGGCCTCGGCAACGGCAACGACGAGCGCGAGCAGACGCTGAACCAGCTTCTCGTCGAGATGGACGGGTTCGAAGCGAACGAGGGGATCATTATCGTCGCCGCGACCAACCGCCCCGACGTGCTCGATCCCGCCCTCCTGCGCCCCGGCCGCTTCGACCGCCAGGTCGTCGTGCCGCGCCCCGACATCGAGGGTCGTCACAAGATTCTGGAAGTCCATACGCGCAAGAAGCCGCTGGCGCCCGACGTCGACCTGCGCCGGATCGCGCGCGGCACCCCCGGATTCTCGGGCGCCGACCTCGCCAACCTCGCCAACGAGGCGGCGCTGCTCGCCGCGCGCAAGGGCAAGCGCCTGATCGCCAGCGACGAGTTCGAGGAAGCCAAGGACAAGGTGCTGATGGGCGCCGAACGCCGCTCGATGGTGATGACCGAGGACGAGAAGAAGGCGACCGCCTATCACGAGGCCGGCCATGCGCTGGTGTCGCTGCACGTCGAGGGCAACGATCCACTGCACAAGGTGACGATCATCCCGCGCGGCCGCGCGCTGGGCGTGACGTGGAACCTGCCCGAGCGCGACCGCTATTCGCAGAACATGAAGCAGATGAAGGCGCGGCTCGCGCTCTGCTTCGGCGGCCGCATCGCCGAACAGCTCATCTATGGCAAGGACGAACTCAACACCGGCGCGTCGAACGACATCCAGCAGGCGACCGACATGGCGCGCGCGATGGTGATGGAATATGGCATGTCGGAAAAGCTCGGCTGGCTGCGCTATCGCGACAATCAGGACGAGGTGTTCCTGGGCCACAGCGTTTCGCGGGCGCAGAACATGTCGGAAGAAACCGCGAAGCTGATCGACGCCGAGGTCCGCCGACTGGTTGAGGAAGGCGAGAATGTTGCGCGGCAGGTGCTGACCGATCACCTCGACGAACTGCACCTGCTCGCGGGGGCGCTGCTCGAATATGAGACGCTTTCGGGCGAAGAAGCGCGCCGCGCGATCAAGGGCGAAGATATCGGCCGCGAGAATGACCAGGGCCGTCCCGGGACGCCGATCCAGGGTCACGCCGGTTCGCTGCCGCAGATCAAGCGCAAGCCGCGCCCCTTCGGCGACGCCAATCCGCAGGGCGCCTGATCCCTGATTGGGGGCGTTCGGTAAATGATGTCGGGGTGCAGCGAGTGATCCGGAGGCAAAGCGCACGCGCGGCGGTTGCCTTGGGTACCGCCGCGTTGCTGTGCGGCATGGCACCCGGCGACATGAGCGTCGCAGCCTTTCTGGCGCGCGCCGACAATCTGCTGCGCCTCGGTCCTCTCGCGCTCGCCACCCCCGAAGCGGGCGCGCTCAAGGGCGAGGTGATCGCCGCCGGCAAGCGCTACAAGGCGCGGATCGACGCCGAACGCCGGGCGGGGCGCAAGACGACAAGTTGCCCTCCCGCTTCGGGCACGCTGACACCCGAGGAATGGCTCGCGCATCTGCGCACCTACCCGCCGCAGACGCGCAAGTCGGTAAGCGTCTATGCCGCCTTCGACGGCCTGATGAAGAAGCGCTATCCGTGCCCCGCCTGATGCGCCATGATGCGGATACGATGACTCGGGGCGTTCACGGAGAAAAAGGGGGCAGCGTGGCGGGACCGGACGGACCGGCCATGCTCTTCGCCATATCATGACGATTTATTGCGACGAATCAGGCGGGCTCAACGCCGGCGCGATGACCTTTGCCGCGGTGATGCTCACCCCCGAGGCGGCGGCGGCGATCCACGCGCGCTTTCGTGCGGTCACGGGCCTGCGCGGCGAACTGAAAGGCAGCCGGATCAGCCTGACCGAGCGTGCCTATCTGCTCGAACTGTTCGATCGTGCCGGTGGACGCGCCTGGGTCGCGGTCGCCGAGCGCGAGCGGCTGTTGCCGAATGCCAACGGCACCCCGCCGAGCGACCTCGCCCTTTACGCGGCGCTGCTCGACAGCGCGGTCGGCCACTGGCTGCCCGAAACGGGCGGCGTGTGCACCGATGTGGTGATCGACGACGGTCGCTATGACCCCGCGATCCTGACGCGCGTGCGCGACACGATCCAGGCCGGGCTCGGTCACTGGGGTCGCGCGTCGCTTGCGGACAGCCGGCGGTCCGATGGCGTGCAGATCGCCGACGTAGTCGCGAACAGCCTCTACAACATCACCGCCCGGTCGCAGCGGGCGCACCGCATCGGCATCATCCTCGAACCCTTGCTCGCCTCGCGCGCAATCCGCGTCGCCGAACTGATCCAGCTGCCGTGATCCAATAGCGCAACGAAAAAGGGCCCCGGTTTCCCGGAGCCCTTTTCGATGCGTCGGACGCGGCGCTTATTCGAAGTCGCCGCCGCCGCCAGCGGGGCTGCGCGGCGGCGCGGCGGCCGTCAGGCGCAGCGCTTCGGCTGAGCGCGCGATCGAGCTGATTTCGTCGGGCGTATCGTCATCATCGACGACCACTTTCTGCAACGTGCCGACGAGCGAGTCCTTGAGGTCGACGGGACGCACGGTCTGCTCGGCGATCTCGCGCAGCGCGACGACGGGATTCTTGTCGCGGTCGCGATCGATCGTCAGTTCCGAACCGCCCGAAATCTCGCGCGCGCGGTGCGCGGACAGCAGGACCAGATCGAAACGGTTGGGAACTTTGTCGACGCAATCCTCGACGGTAACGCGGGCCATGTTGTTTCCTTGGATTGAGGAGAGGCCAGCCGGAGAGGCGTGGCGGCAAGCGCTGCGCGCTAGCAGGGAGCCGGCAAAATGTCAATCGAGCGCGGCGTGGGGGGGGCGGTAGAGTTCGACATGAGGCGCCCGGTCCACCGCCCCGCCCCGTACGGCCCGCCCGTATCGCAGGTCAATCCGCTCGCGATACCGGCTGTTGCAAGGAAGAGAAGCCGGGGCGCGCCGTTTCGTATGAATCGGGCTGCGCCGGAATCAACGCGATCTTGGGACCCGGCTCCGGATACCAGGTGAATCGCAACGGTTCCGCGAGATAGGCCTCCACGGGCGTTCCCGCGTCGATCCTGGCGCTTGGGCCATGAATGAAAAAACCACCCAGCGCCGACGCGAACAACATCGTGCCGACCGACAGCGCCGTGCCGCTCTTGCCCTCGTCATAGGATGTTCCTGTGAGGCGCACGGGACCGCTCGGCGTTTCCGCATAAAGCAGTCGGATCTCAAGTTTTCCTTTTTTGCCGACATGACCGTTACGCTGCGCCCGCGACACCTCGGCAACGACAGGCGCACCGATCGGGACGATGATCTGTCCGCGGAAACTGACGCTTTCGGCTACCTCCAGATACGCGCGATCGCCGGGCTTGTTGTCCTTGGTCGAAATTTGCGTGCGCGTTTTCAACATCAGTGGCGTTCCCATCGGTAAATAGTAACGCTTGGCCTCCCCGAGCGGCTGCGTTTCGGGCGCGGGCCAATGGAAGACCGTCTGCGCCTGCGCCGTCCCATATACCATGAATGCCGCGATGGCCGCAGCGGCTTTCCAATTCCTCATCTCACCCTCCATCGGTCAAACTGCGAATCGAATAAGCCGCAAAGGTTAACAAAGGGATCAATACTCCGTGGACCGATAGTCACCTATCCCGTGACTGGAGCGGGTGGATCCCTATCTGGACATCTTGGGCAAGCGCATTCGCGCTCGCAGGCGCGAGCTAGGCATGTCGCAGGAAGGCCTTGCCCACGAAGCGGGGCTTGATCGCAGCTATGTCGGACGAATCGAGCGCGGCGAGCATAATCTGACCTTCGTGGCGCTCATCAGGCTATGCCGGGCCATGAAGTGCGATGTAGCCACGCTGACGGTCGGCCTGCCGCTGGGCTACGGACAGGAAGACTGAGGCATCGGCAGCGTAGCGCCTCGTGGTCGCGACCCTCTTGCGCGGAGACGCCCGCAGCCTATGTCCGGGCGATGACCGAAGCGGCCGATCAAAGCCCGATGCCGGGGCGGCTGACCGCGGCCGTCGCGGGCCATCGGCTCGAACTGCTCTTCTCGGGCAGCGAGCGCCGCGAGCGACTGCACGACCTGATCGCGGGGGCGGTGCGGAACATCGACCTGGTCATGTATATCTTCGCCGACGATTCCGCCGGACGCGCGATGGTCGCGGACCTGACCGCCGCGGCCCGGCGCGGGGTTCGGGTGCGCGCCGTGATCGACAGCTTCGGATCGGCGACGACGCCTGACACTCTGTTCGCGCCGCTGCGCGCGGCGGGGGGCGAGGTAACCTTTTTCTCGCGACGCTGGCGGTCAAGCTATCTGATCCGCAACCACCAGAAGCTGATCCTGATCGACGATGCCATCGCGGTCACCGGCGGATTTAACATCGCCGACACCTATCTGGACGAGCCGCACCGCGATTGCTGGTTCGACCTCGGCCTGATCGTCAAGGGGACCAGCGTCGTCCAGGCGGCGCGATGGTTCGAGCGGCTTCACGCCTATACCGTGCACCACGACGGCAAGCTGCTGATGCTGCGACGCCTGATCCGCACATGGCCGCAGCGGGAAGGCCCCATATCCTGGCTGGTCGGCGGCCCGACGCAGCGCCTGTCGCCATGGGCGCGCGCAGTGCGCAGCGACCTGGAGGGCGCGGCGCGACTCGACATGGCGATGGCCTATTTTTCGCCGGGACAAGGCATGCTGCGGCGGCTGGGACGCGTCGCGCGACAGGGGCGTGCGCGCTTCGTCATGGCCGGGCGGTCGGACAATGCCGCGACGATCGGCGCGTCGCGGCTGCTCTACGGCTATCTATTGCGCCGGCGAGCCGAGGTCTGGGAATATCAGCCGTGCCGGCTGCACATGAAGCTGATCGTCATCGACAATGTCGTCTATATCGGATCGGCCAATTTCGACGTCCGCAGCCTGTTCCTGAATGTCGAAATCATGGTGCGGATCGCCGATGCCAAATTCGCGGCGCGGATGCGCGATTTCCTAGCGGGCCTCGAACCCGATTGCACAATCGTCACCCGATTGTCGCATCGGGCGCGTGCCGGATGGCTGACGCGGCTGCGCTGGACGCTCGCCTGGTTCGTGGTCGGCATCGTCGACTATACGGTATCGCGGCGGCTGAATTTCGGTCTCGCCGATCCCGACCCCGATATCTGAAAGGGTCAGTCCTTCCAGCCCCAGAAGAGGAAGCAGGGCGGGACGTTGACCCATTCGAAGGCGTTGTCGATGCGCCGGAAATGCGTGGCGAGGAAATCGCGCGCACGGGCACGGAACTGATAGACGAGGAAGGCGCCGCCGGGGCGCAGAACGCGGTGCGTCGCGGCGGCTATCGCGGGACCGACTCCGGCGGGCAGCGTCGAGAAGGGCAGACCCGACAGGACATAATCGGCCTGGTCGAAGCCGTGCGCCGCGATGATCGCCTCGACGTCGGCGGCCGACCCGTGCACCGCGATGAAGCGGCTGTCGCGGATGTCCTTGCGCAGATAGGCGATGAAATCCTCGTTGGTGTCGATCGCGATCAACGTCGCGTCGCCCGGCATCCGCTCGAGGACCGGACGACAGAAGGTGCCGACGCCGGGGCCGTATTCGACGAACAGTTTCGTGTTCTTCCAGTCGACGGGCCGCAGCATGTGGCGGATCAGCGTCGGCGATGACGGCACGATCGAACCCACCATGACCGGATGCTTGATGAAGCCTCGGATGAACATGCCCCACGGGCCGAATACGCGCTTGAGCCGCTCGCGAATCCGGCTGAGCGGCGCGATCTTCGATTCATGGGCCTGCGCCCTGGGGTTGGTCATGATGGCTTTCGCATTGTTAGGGTCGGAAATTGCGTGGCAAAGTTGAGGCTCCGGCGCAAGGAAAGAGTCTGGCCCGATGCTGGACAGCGCGCGCTTCCCGTGTAGGGAGAGGCAGGCATGCGGCGAAAGGAGGCGGACATGACGGCGATAGCGCGTTCGATTCCCTCCGACCGCATGGCCGTGCTTTTCGCTATCATGCTTGTCGCCGCGGCCGGCAATACCGCGATGCAGTCGATCCTGCCGGCGATCGGCGCCAAGCTGCATATCCCCGACGTGTGGGTCAGCCTCGCCTTCAGCTGGTCGGCGCTGCTGTGGGTGATGACCGCACCGCACTGGGCGCGCCAGTCGGACAAGCGCGGGCGCCGGGCGCTGATGGCGCTCGGCATCGTCGGCTTCCTCGCCTCAATGGCGCTGTGCGGACTTGCGCTGTGGGCGGGGCTGAGCGGCGCGATCTCGGCGAGCACGACCTTCATCCTCTTCGCGCTGTTTCGCAGCCTTTATGGCGGGCTCGGTTCGGCCTCGCCGCCCGCGGTGCAGGCCTATGTCGCCGCGCGCACCGATGCCGAGGAACGCACGCAGGCGCTATCGCTCGTCTCCTCCTCCTTCGGGCTCGGCACCGTGATCGGACCGGCGATTGCGCCCTTCTTCATCCTGCCCTTCGTCGGACTCGCGGGGCCGCTGCTCGTCTTCGCGCTCATCGGCCTGATCGTGCTGGTGATGCTGCGCTGGCGCCTGCCCAACGACACGCCGCGATTCGCCGCTCGCGGTGCGATCGCCCCCTACCCGCTGTCCGCCGGCCCGGCCGAACCGACCGCGGAGGACGAGAACGACCGCGATCCCTCGACGCAAAAGGCGCTGGGCTGGCGCGACCCGCGCGTGCGGCCATGGCTGCTCGCCGGCTTCTTCGGCGGCCAGGCGCAAGCGATGATGCTGGGAGTCATCGGCTTCCTGATCCTCGACCGGCTGCACCTTCGCCTCAAGCCCGACGAGGGGGCGGCGATCACCGGCATCGTACTGATGGCCGGCGCCTTTGCGACCCTGCTCGCGCAATGGGGGCTGATCCCGCTGCTGAAGATGACGCCGCGCACCACCGTCCTGTACGGCGCGGCGCTCGGCGCGGCCGGCATCCTGCTGACCGGGCTGGCGCAGGATCTGCACGCGATCGTCATCGGCTTCGCCCTCGCCTCGCTCGGCTTCGGGCTGTTCCGGCCGGGTTTCACGGCGGGAGCCTCGCTCTCGGTCTCACGCCGCGACCAGGGCAGCGTCGCCGGCATGACCGCGTCGATCAACGGCTCGGCCTACATCGTCTCACCCGCGGTCGGCGTGCTGCTCTACAACTGGCACGCGATGGTGTCCTACGGCCTGATGGCGCTGTTCTGCGGCTGGCTGGTGCTGTGGGGCTGGTCGGCCCTCCAGCAGGAGGGCCACCAGCCCCAGGCCTGAATCAATCCTTGGCCTCTGCCTCGCCGCCGTGCTTCTGCTCGCGGACCGGCTTGAGCATGCCCGGCGCGAAGAAGCCGATCGGATCGACGCTCATCGCCTGCTGCTTGATCTCGCCCTGGATCTTTTCGTAATCGCGCTCCATCGCCTCGGTGACCGAGGCGCGCGTGTCCTTCAGCGCGGCCTCGAAATCGGCCATCGTCACGATGTCGCTGTCGAGCGAGCGCTTGAGCGCCGCAAGCCCCGCGCGGCGCACCAGATCCTCGAGATCCGCGCCGGTGAAGCGCTCGGTCCGCTCGGCGAGCGTGTCGAGCGATACATCGTCCGCGAGCGGCATCCGGCCGGTATGGATTTCCAGGATGCGTCGCCGCCCCTCGGCGTTAGGTACCGAGACATAGATCAGTTCGTCGAGCCGGCCAGGACGCAGCAGCGCCGGGTCGATCAGGGTCGGGCGATTGGTCGCGCCAATGACAACGACCGACTGCATCTCCTCTATCCCGTCCATCTCGGCGAGGATCGTGTTGACGACGCGTTCGGTCACCTGCGGCTCGCCCGCCCCGCCGCCACCGCGCGCGGGAACGAGGCTGTCGAGTTCGTCGATGAAGACGATCGTCGGCGCCACCGCCCGCGCCCGCGCGAACAATCGCGCGATCTGCTGCTCGCTCTCGCCATACCATTTTGACAGCAGGTCGGACGACTTGATCGCGATGAAATTCGCGTCCGATTCGCGCGCCGCCGCCTTGGCAAGCAGCGTCTTGCCTGTGCCCGGCGGGCCATAGAGCAGAAAGCCCTTGGCAGGGCGGATACCGAGCCGGCGGAACGCCTCGGGATGCTTGAGCGGCAGTTCGATGCCCTCGATCATCTTGTCACGCGCGGCGTCGAGGCCGCCGATATCGCTCCAGCGCGTCCGGGGCGCCTGCACCATCACCTCGCGCATCGCCGACGGCTGCACGCGTTTCAGCGCGTTCAGGAAATCGTCGCGCGTCACCCGCACCTCTTCCAGCACCTCGGGCGGGATCGTCCCGTCCTCGAGGTTGAGCTTGGGCATGATGCGCCGCACCGCCTCGATCGCCGCCTCGCGGGTCAGCGCCGCCATGTCGGCGCCGACGAAACCGAAAGTCGTGCGCGCGAGTTCGTCGAGGTCGACATCCTCGCCCAGCGGCATGCCGCGAGTGTGGATGCCCAATATCTCGCGCCGCCCCTTTTCGTCGGGAACGCCGATCACGATCTCGCGGTCGAAGCGGCCCGGACGGCGCAGCGCCTCGTCGATCGCATCGGGACGATTGGTCGCCGCGATGACGACGAGGTTCGTCCGCGGTTCGAGTCCGTCCATCAATGTCAGGAGCTGCGCGACGATCCGCTTCTCGGCCTCGCCCGTCACCTGCCCGCGCTTCGGCGCGATCGAATCGATCTCGTCGATGAACAGGATCGACGGCGCCGCCTTGGTCGCCTGCTCGAAAATCTCGCGCAGCCGCTTTTCGGACTCGCCATAGGCGCTGCCCATGATCTCCGGGCCGTTGATCAGGAAGAATTGCGCGTCGCTTTCATTCGCAACCGCGCGCGCCAGCCGCGTCTTGCCGGTACCCGGCGGCCCGTGGAGCAGCACCCCGCGCGGCGGATCGACGCCCAGCCGCCGGAACAGTTCGGGATATCGCAGCGGCAGTTCGACCATCTCGCGAAGCTGGTCGATCGTCTCGCCGAGCCCGCCGAGGTCGTCATAGGTGACGTCGGTGCGGCGCGCATCCTGCGGCTCCTGATATTCGGAGAGCAGTTCGACTTCGGTGTTTTCGTCGATGAAAACGACGCCTTTCGGGGTCGCCGACACGACGAGCAGGCGTACCTCGGCCAGTGCATAGGCGGGCGCGTTCAGCATCTGGCGGAGCTGCGGCGGCATATCGCCCGAAGGCAGGCGCTGCTGCCCCGCGGTCGCCACCGTGTCGCCGGCGACGAGCGGCCGCCCGAAAAAGCTGCGCTTGAGCGCCATCGCCGATCCCTGAAGCCGCAGATTCTCCTGCGCCGGGGCAAAGACGACGCGCGTTGCCGGACGCATCTCCACCCGGCTCAGCATCACCACGTCGCCGGCACCGGCGCCCGCATTGGCGCGTTGCAGGCCGTCGAGGCGGATCACTTCCAACCCTTCATCCTCGGGATAGGGGGCGACGATCCGCGACGCAGTGTCACGCTTGCCGCTGATCTGCACCACATCGCCCTCGGTCACGCCGAGCGCGGCCATCGCAGACCGCGGAATGCGCGCGATGCCCGCGCCGCTCTCTTCCGCGCGCAGCGTCGCGACCTGCAGCTTGACCTGCTTTTCCTTCACCGGTGCGTCGGCCAATACCCGTCTCCCGCAAAATGGTCAGAACGGGGAAGATAGGAGGATCGTTCCCCGATTTCACCCCCCGCGGCGGAACGATCGATGACGCGCCGCACAAAATTCTGGCAAGCTTGCCAAGGCCATGCCATCAGCGCCGTCAGGAGACGATGATGCAACGCCTTCCCCCCCTCAGCAGCATGGAGGCTTTTCTGGAGGTCGCGCGCCACGGCACGGTGAAAGCCGCCGCGAGCGAACTCGGCCTGTCGATGCCAGCACTGTCGCGGCGTATCCAGACGCTCGAGCATGCGGTCGGCCGCCCGCTGTTCAATCGGCATCATCATGGCCTGAAGCTCACCGAAACCGGGCGTCAGTTGCAGGATCAGCTCGGCCCGATCCTCGATGATCTGCGGTCGGTGCTCGTCCGCGCCGGCAGCCCGGAAGCTTCGCTCCGCCTGCATCTCAACGTCCTGCCGCTCTTTGCGCAGCAGCGGCTTTTCCCGCGACTGCCCGCGCTACGGCAGCAGCATCCCGAACTGCATATCGACATCGACACCATGTCGCACGCCGAGGCGCGGCTGGGCGAAGGGATCGACGCGGCGATCGCTCTGGCGCGCGCGATCGATCCAGCACTCTACGCGGCCCGGCTCGATCAGAACAAGGTGTTCCCCATCGCATCGCGCGCGCTGACCGACGGCGACCGCCCGATCACGGTGCCTGAACAGCTTCAGCGGATGACCATCCTGCTGCATCGCGAGATGCCCGAAACCTTCAGCGAATGGCGGCAGGCGATCGGCATGCCCTATCTGGAACCGGCGGGGGTCGATTTCTTCGATTCGGGGCCGCTGATCCTGGAAGCCGCGGCGCAGGGCATCGGCGTCGCCTTCATGCACGCGCACCATTTCGACGACGCGCAGGACCCGCGGCTCGTGCGCCTGTTCGATTTCGACGTCGACAGCAGCTACAGCTATTGGTTCGTCTGCCGCCCGCGCGCGCTGCGCCAGCCCGCCGTGAAGCTGTTCCACGACTGGCTGCTGGCGACGAAAATCTGAAAAATATGGTGCTGCTGGACAGGATTGAACTGTCGACCTCTCCCTTACCAAGGGAGTGCTCTACCACTGAGCTACAGCAGCGCCGGCCGGCCGCGGCGACGACGTCGCGGGGCAGGCGCGGCCTATGGCGGGGCGTCCCGCGCCTGTCAAGCTGCGAGGCTTGACGTCGTGCGGATTTCGCGGGCATGGCCGGTGCATGAGTCAGCCGCCCTCCCCCGCCGACCTCGAACGCGAGCGCCGTCTGGCCGAAGCGCTGCGCGCCAACCTGCGCAAGCGCAAGGCAAAGGCGCGCGAGGCGAAGGCTGAAAGCCCGGCTAAAGACTGACCGTCACAGTTACCGCATCGCCCTCGGCCAGCTCTTCGGCCTTTCGCACCGTAGCCTTGACCGGCAACAGCCAGCCACCGCTTTCGCGATGCGGAAAGACCGACGTGTTCCAACGCGTATCGCCGATCGTCGCGCGCACTTTCGCCGATCCGAACCCGCGGCGCCCATCCAGCCATTGCCCGCCGAGCGCCGCCAGCCTGATGCCATCGGCCGCCTCGCCCCCGATCGTAAGGAAATGCCAGACGGCAGGCCCCGTCGCCGATCGCCAACGCCAGAGCGGCGCGGTGACAGTGAAATCCTCCATGCCGACTATTTCTGGGCGGTGGGGCGGATCGGGATCGGGATATTGCAGATGTCGGCGCCGCCCGCCGGCCGGATAAAAAAGGCATCGCGGCGATTGGCGCGCGCGTCGGCATAGCGCGCGAAGCTTTCGCTCTCGGTCGACAGATATTCGAACCGCGGTCGCTGGACTGCGGGCAGATCGCTGGCGAGCCGGATCGACAGGATCGGCACGCGCTCCTCCGCTCGCTCATAGACGCCCAGCGGGCCCGTCCCGCGCGGCAGGCTCGACAGATGCTCGATCCCGCTCACGACGCGTCCGACGAGCGCGATGTTGCGGTCGAGATGGCGCGGCGCGTGGCCGATCACCGTATAGAGTTCGGCTCCGGAGCCGGTATCGGGCGACATGTTGCGACCGACGCCGACCATGGCATAGCAATGGACGGGCCATATCTCTCCATTCTCACCGTGCGCAATAGGCCATCCCCAAAGCGCCTGGCTCGGGGCATAGGGATCGGCGGTCACCGACGCCGAAACGCGCATGGCCCGTGCCGCCGACCAACCCGCGGCCGTTTTCGCGTCCACGACATACTCGCTCTCCGGCACCACCGTCAGCCCTTCCGGCAGCGGTTTCGCTTCGGTCGGATCGCCCCATTGCGCGACATAATTGTCCTGCACGCGGGTGACGGCGGTGCCGTCCCACCAATGCGCGGCGGCGAGTTTGCGGATATTGTCGATCCATCCCTGGCTGAACGGCGCGGGCATAAGTTGGATGATGACGCGCCGAGGCTGCCCCTTCGCATCGGGGGCCAGGTCCATCACGAGCAGGTCCGTAGGCGCGATGGCGATCCACGCTTCGTCCGGAGCGGCCGCCACGATCTCGCCCGGCGCCGGCGGTTCCGCCTGCTGCGCGTGCGACGGAATGGCGAGCGAGGCGGCGACTGCGGCCAGGAACAGATGTCTCATCGGGCCTGTCTGCCACGTCCATGCGACTTGCGAAAGCCTTGCCAACCGATTAGGGGCGCTCGTCCAAGGCATGCGGAGCGGTGGCCGAGTGGTCGAAGGCGCTCGCCTGGAAAGTGAGTATACGGCAAAACCGTATCGAGGGTTCGAATCCCTCCCGCTCCGCCAATATCTCATTGCGAATCAATAAGATGGCCCTTGGGTGGGGCGAAAATCCCCAGCTTTCGCGGGGTTTTGCCAGTGGCACCTAAACCCCGGAGACGGCCGGGACCGCCAAATTCAGTCTCTGATCGGCTTTTGTCTCTTTTCACCTAAACCTCGCTGGAAAAGGTTTAGGTCTAGAAAATGGCTGATTTCCAAGGCTTTTCTGGATCGCCCCGTCTAAGCATTTTCGGCCATATCCCGGCAGGCAATGCGTCCGGAGAATCCGAGGTTTACGTTCTGGAGCGCAGTCACGCGGGGCCTATCCGCCTTTTTCTGGCCCGGCCGCGCTTCTTTGCGAAGAGGCGCGGCCGGGCTGCGTTCAGCGACTGGGTCGTGTTGCCGCAGTGCCTGACGGTCGTGGAGGATGTTCACCAGCATCAGTTCGCCGGCGCCATAAAGGTCGGCCTTCCGCAGCAGTGCTGCCCGCTAGCCAGGCAGGGGCGGTTTCGGGAACGGCAGCGCGTGGCGATGGCTGTGTCGGTCGTGTCAAACGGCGTTCAAAAGGGACCCCCGATCGGCGTCGAAGAGGGACCCCCTTTTCGGATAATATGATGCTGGTTTGTTGAAGATGGCCTTGCGCTG